>JAEUMM010000297.1 GCA_016792645.1 Alphaproteobacteria bacterium
CCCGTCGCGCCCGAACGGCAGAAACGTCTCTGTCGCAAAATCCATGACCCCGCGAAAGTTCAAGCCCGATCCCGCAGGCCACATCATCGGCGCAACATGCAGCTGCAGCTGATCCGAAATCTCTTCGATCAGCTCGAAAGGATCGCGTGCCTCACGGTCCATCTTGTTGATGAACGTGAGTATGGGAATGTCGCGCAGTCGGCAAACCTCGACCAGTTTGCGCGTCTGCGATTCGATACCCTTCGCCGCGTCGATCACCATGATAGCGGAGTCGGCCGCCGTCAGCGTGCGATAGGTGTCTTCCGAGAAATCCTCGTGGCCCGGTGTGTCGAGCAGATTGAAGACAAGTCCGCCATACTCGAACGTCATCACCGCCGTCGTGACGGAAATACCGCGCTCCTGCTCGATCTTCATCCAGTCCGACCGCGCGCGCCGCCGGTCGCGTTTCGCCTTCACTTCGCCGGCCAGGTGTATCGCGCCGCCCATCAGCAGCAAGTGCTCCGTCAGCGTCGTCTTGCCCGCGTCAGGGTGCGAGATGATCGCGAACGTGCGCCGCCGCGCGGCGGCCTCCGCGGGCGTGCGATCGATAATCTCTTCAATATCAGCCATGACACAAAGCGTCTCGAAACAAGGCGCGCCTTGTAGCCGATTGCGCCCGGCCGCGAAACACTCTTGTGAAACGGCCGCGCCAGCCCGCATTTGTGGGATAGATAAGCCTGCGGGCCGCCGCTAGTCTTGCATCGCATCAGATGGGGTTATTCACATGTCGAACGTGCCGTTCCGCGCGCTCATTACCGCAGTGTTCGCTCTGTGCCTTTTTGTCGTCCAAACCGCGGCGCCCGCGCAGGCGCGCGACACCGCACCCGACGCGCCAGCAATCTGGAAGATCGACGGACCACAGGGCGACATCTTCCTCTTCGGCTCAGTGCATCTTTTGCCCAAGGATGTGAACTGGCGCACGCCCGCGCTCGACGCCGCGCTCGGCGAAGCGAAAGTCGTTGTCTTCGAAATCGACCTCGACAAGGCCAAGGATCCCGCCGCGACCAAAGACCTGATCGTGAACCTGGGCCTGCTTCCGCAAGGCTCCACATTGCGCAAATTGCTGGCGCCGGAGAGACGGGCGAAACTCGAGCGTGTCGCCGCATCACTCGGCCTGCAGGCTGAGGCGCTCGATCCGCTGCGCCCGTGGCTCGCCGCCATCACCGTCGGCGTGCAGTGGATCGTCTCCAAAGGCTACGACCCCAGCTCCGGCGTCGATCAGCAGGTGTGGAATTGGGCGGGCGCCAACGGCAAAGATCGCGCAACGCTGGAAACGATCGACGAGCAACTCAACGTCTTCGCCGGCCTCACGCGCGAGCAGGAAACCGAATATCTCGTCGTCAGTCTCGATCAGATCGAGCAAACGCCGAACATGCTTGCCGAGATGGTCACCGCCTGGCGCAGGGGCAACGTGAAGGCCCTTGATAAGATCCTCAACGAGGGCATGAACGACGTCCCCGCTCTGACGCAGCGCATGCTGACGGACCGCCACGTCAAATGGCTCCCGCAGATCGAGAAGATGATGGCCGACGGTCGCACCCACCTTATCATCGTCGGCGCCGCCCACCTCGCCGGCAAGGACAGCGTCATCGCGATGCTCCGCGCGAAAGGCGTGAAAGTGGAAGGACCATAAAACTTCGCCGTCAGAATCCGGGTGGAACGCGCACAGCCCTGCTCCTAGACTCCTCAACGAACGTTCGGGAGCGTGAACATGGCGGACGACGACTACATCCTCGGAACCAACGACGCCGAGATCCAGCGCCTTGGGCTCCAGCATCGCGTATGGCGCCCGCGCATGCTGGATGCCTGGCGCCGTGCCGGCATCACCCTGGGCCAAACGGTCATCGACGCGGGCAGCGGACCGGGCCACGCCACGCTTGATCTGGCCGAGATCGTAGGATCCGCCGGCCGCGTGGTCGCAGTCGAACGCTCCGCCCGTTTCGTCACCGCGTTGCGGCAGGCCGCAGCGGTGCGCCAGTTGGCGCATGTCACTGCCATCGAAGGCGACATCACCGACACGACGTTCGGTCGCACGACCGCCGACGCGCTATGGTGCAGATGGGTCTTCTCCTGGCTCACGGATCCTGAGCCCGCCGTCGCCAACATTGCGCGAGCCGTGAAGCGCGGCGGTGTCGCCGTCTTTCACGAATATTTGGACTACGCCAGTTGGGGCCTCGCGCCGCACGATGACGCCTTCAGCGCCTTCGTCCAAGCGATCATCGACAGCGTCAACAAGACCGGCGCGACGATCGACAGCGCACTCTACTTGCCGCGCATGTTGGAGGAAGCCGGCTTCGATCTCGTATCGCTGACGCCGATCGTCGACATCGTCGCGCCCGACAACATCGTCTGGCACTGGCCGACAAGCTTTGCCCGCAGCTTCCGCCAAAAGCTCGTCGACGACGGCCTCCTCACCGCCGCCCAAGCCGCCGCCGCTATAGCGGCCCTTGACCGTGCGGAATCCGGGGACGGAACGCGTATGGTCACCCCGATCCTGCTGGAGATCATCGCCCGCAAGCGTTAGCCGCCTTGTCAGACGGCGCCGCACCGGGCCACTCTGTCTCCCGCAAGATATTCGCAAAAAAACTGGGAGACGCTCGTGATCAAAACACGCTTCACCGAAATGTTCGGGGTCAAGCACCCCATCGTGCAAGGCGGCATGCAATGGGTCGGCCGCGCACAGTTGGTGTCCGCCGTGGCCAACGCCGGCGCGCTGGGCTTCATCACCGCCCTGACGCAGCCCACGCCCGAAGAATTGACGAAGGAAATCAAGCGCTGCCGCGAGATGACGGACAAGCCTTTCGGCGTGAACCTGACGATCCTGCCTGCGCTCAAACCGCCGCCCTATGCCGAATACCGCCACGCGATCATTGAGAGCGGCATCAAGATCGTCGAAACCGCCGGCTACAAACCGCAAGAACACGTCGACCACTTCAAACAGCACGGCATCAAGGTCATTCACAAATGCACAGCCGTCCGTCACGCGCTCTCGGCGGAACGGATGGGCGTCGACGCCATCTCGATCGACGGCTTTGAATGTGCGGGCCACCCGGGCGAAGACGACATCCCCGGCCTGATCCTCATACCCTGCGCCGCTGACAAAGTGAAAATCCCGATGATCGCCTCAGGCGGTTTCGGCGACGCCCGCGGCCTCGTCGCCGCGCTGTCGCTCGGCGCCGAGGGCATCAACATGGGCACACGCTTCATGTGCACCGTCGAAAGCCCGATCCATCAGAAGGTGAAGGAGCAGATGGTCGCCAACGACGAACGCGCGACCGACCTCATCTTCCGCACGCTGCACAACACCGCCCGCGTCGCGAAGAACGCCGTCAGCCAAGAAGTCGTCGCCATCGAAAAGAAGGGCGGCGCCAAAATCGAGGACATCGCCCACCTGGTTTCGGGCCAGCGCGGCAAAGTCGTCTACGAAGCCGGCGATCCCAACCACGGCATCTGGTCGGCCGGCATGGTCCAAGGCCTCATCCACGACATCCCGACCTGCAAAGACCTGATCGAACGCATCGTCGCCGAAGCCGAACAAATCATCCGCGCGCGACTAGGCAAAGCGCTGGTCGCCTAGTCCACGATCGGGAAACAGGGCCGCGCGTCAACGATGCGCGGCCGTCTCTGTCACCATCGCGTGCCGCGTCCCGTCGCGCTCGGGCGCTCGTGCTTCACGGCCTTCGAACGCCGCGCGCATATAGGTGATGATCTCCCAGATCTGATATTCTTTCAGATCGTTCTTGTACGCCGGCATGTTCGAACCGAATTGCGCGCCGCCTTCGGCTATCGTCCAGAACAGATAGTCGTCCTTGATATCCGAGCTCGAAAGGCTCCACGCAAGATCCGCAGGACGCGGCCTCAGCGCACCGCCGGCCCCGCCGTTCCCGAACCCCATCAACCCGTGACACGAGGCGCAACGCGCGTTGTAGAGATCAGCGCCTTTGATCACGACCGGCACCGTCGTCCCCAAAGGATTCGTCTTGCCGCGATAGGGCGCGGGCAAGCCCTGGCGGATATAGAACTGCGCACGCGCCGGGTTCCTCACCGTTGTTGGCTCGCTCGCTTGCGGATCACTTTTGCTGGGTTCAGCCCACGCCGCTGCTCCGCCCATCACACCGGCGGCCAAAGCGAGTGCTGCAATGCGCAGGAAAATCTTCATGGTTCACCCTCGTTCGAAGGTCGTCCGCTGCGCTCGGACTGGACCCCCTCCGCATCGCACCGTCAAACGACAACCCTGGCCAAAGCGTATAGAGGCTCGGCCGGACCGGTCAATGGCTAGTAAGATTTCGGCAGTCCCAGCGCCTTTTCTGCAATGAAGTTCAAGATCATCTCGCGGCTCACCGGCGCAATGCGGGCGATCAGCACTTCGCGGAACAGCCGCTCAACATGGAACTCACGCGCATAGCCCATGCCGCCGTGCGTCATCACCGCCGTCTCGCACGCGTGAAACGCAGCCTCCGCCGCCAGATATTTCGCCGTATTCGCCTCAAGACCGCACGCCTTGCCCGCGTCATAGAGCGCCGCCGCGTTCATCGTCATCAGCCACGCCGCCTGAAGCTCCGCCCACGACCGCGCAAGCGGATGCTGGATCGCCTGGTTCTGCCCGATCGGCCGCCCGAACACGACCCGCTCGCGCGCATATTTCGCCGCACGGCGCAGCGCATCCTGCCCCACACCGATCGCCTCCGCCGCGATCAAGATGCGCTCAGGATTGAACGCATGCAGCAGATAGTCGAACCCCTTTCCCTCCTCACCGACCAAGTCGTCGGCGGGCACAGGCAAGTTGTCGATGAACAGCATGTTCGTATCGACCGCATGCCGGCCCATCTTCGCGATCTCGCGCACCTCGACATGCGCGCGGTCGAGCGCCGTGTAGAACAGGCTCAGCCCATCGGTCGGCTTTTTGCCCTTGGGCGACGTGCGCGCGAGCAGCAGAATATGCGTCGCCGTCTGCGCCGTGGTCGTCCACATCTTGCGCCCGTTCACGACCCACTGATTGCCGGAACGCTCTGCCCGCGTCTTGATCGACGACGTGTCAAGCCCCGCATCCGGCTCCGTCACGCCGAAGCAGCAGCGCGTCTCGCCCTTGATCAGCGGCGGCAATATGCGCGCTTTCTGCGCGTCCGTCCCGAACACGGCAATCGGGTGCGGTCCGAAGATGTTGATATGCACCGCCGAGACGCCGGTCATCGCCGCGCCCGACGACGCGATGCGATGCATCATCACCGCAGCCTCGGTGACGCCGAGTCCCGAACCGCCCGCGCTCTCCGGCATCGCAATGCCCAAATAGCCGCCGGCCGCAATGTCGCGCACGAACTCGTCCGGGAACCGATGGTCGTTGTCGCGCGCCAGCCAATACGCGTCGTCATACTTCGCGCATATGCGCCCGACCGCCTCGCCGATGGCCGTTTGCGCAGGCGTCAGCTCGAACATGTCAGTTCTCCCTGGGTGTGCCGAAGGTCTGAACGGCGACCGCAATGCGTGTGCCGCCGGTGATCCAGCACATGACGCCGTACACCACGGCGATCACCGCAAACCAATCCGGAAACGCGCACATGAGGCAGAGCGTCAAGATCGTCTCGAACCCCTCCGTCAACCCGCCGAGATAGTAGAGCGACTTCGCCCCACGGATGTTGGTGCTGATGCCATGCTTCTGCGCGAAGATGGCATAGGCCAAGAATGTGGACGCCGGCGCCATGAAGCTCGTCGTCAAGAACGCCGCCGCCAGCGCATTGCGCACCGGGTCGGCAAGCGCAAACGCAAACACGACCGACGCATAGACGATGAAGTCGAGCGTGATGTCCAAATACCCGCCGAGGTCGGTGAGCTTGGTCTGACGCGCGATCGCACCGTCCAGCCCGTCTAGGAACCGGCTGAGCAACAGTGCGCCCAGCGCCACCCAATAGAGTTGCGCCGCCACCAAAGCCGCCGCCGCCATCCCCGACGCAAACGCCAACGCCGTAACGGTGTTCGCGCTGACGCCCAGGGCTACCGCCCGCTGCGCAACCACGGCCAAGGGTTTGTCGATGTGAGGGCGAATGGCGGCATCCAGCATGGCGTCTTGCGTCCTTGGGAAAGCGGTTGTCTGAAGCTGTATCACGCCCTACCCTCCGCCGGATATTGGGGACGCCATAGGAAGGACCAACGCCATGCGCCGCTTCGCGATAGCCTGCGCCGCGCTCTTGCTGTTTGCTGTGCCAACGCACGCCGCCGACATCAAGACCGGCCGCGATCTTGTGACCGCCTGCAGCGACTACATCGCCAGAGACGCGCGGCAGGACAACAACGTCGCCCGCTCGCCGCACCCATGCCGCGCCTTCTTGCTCGGCTTCTTCCAGTCGCTGGTCGCGCGCGAACGCGCCCGCCAGGACGCGATGGTAAAGGGGCTTCCCTTCACTTCGAAGGAAGCCTGCGTGCGCATGCCGGACTTTCTTTCGTACCGCGACATGGCAGGTCGCGTCGTGAACTATGCGAAGGTGAACCCGGCATCCCTCGAACTGCCCGCGGCAACGCTCGCGCAAAAGACACTAGAGCGCGACTTCCCCTGCCCGCCGCCATCGACCACGCCGCGCTAAGATCTATCAGCGGGACACGACACATGCGCCTTCTCACCGCCATCGCAGGACTAGCGCTGATGACCACGACCGCCCTCGCCGACGACAAGCCTGCGACCGCGGCGCCAGGCGGCGGCGACCGCTACACCGGCGAAGGCTTTGCGACGCGCGCGCCGGTCCTGGCCACCCACGGCATGGCCGCAACCGCACAGCCGCTGGCGACGCAAATCGCCGTTGACGTTCTTCAGAAGGGCGGCAGCGCCATCGATGCCGCCATCGCCGCGAACGCCGCGCTGGGGTTGATGGAGCCCGTCGGCTGCGGCGTCGGCGGCGACCTCTTCGCCATCGTCTGGGATCCGAAGACGAAGAAGCTCTACGGCTACAACGGCTCCGGCCGCTCGCCCAAAGGCCGCTCGCTTGAAGACCTGAAGAAGAAACTTGGCGACCGTAAGACGATGCCCTCGCACGGCTCGCTCACGGTCACGGTGCCGGGCGCCGTCGACGGCTGGTTCGCGCTGCACGATCGCTTCGGCAAGCTGCCGATGGATCAAGTGCTGGCGCCCGCCACGAAGTACGCGCGCGAAGGCTATCCCGTCTCGCAACTCGTGGCCTACTACTGGGAGCGCAACTTCAGAGGCTTCGAGCGCCAGGCGAAAGACATCGAAGAGATTGCCAACGCCAAAGCGACCTACCTCATCGACGGCAAGACGCCCGCGCACGGCCAGATCTTCAAGAACCCCGACCTCGCGCGCACATACGACTTGCTCGCCAAGGGCGGACGCGACGCCTACTACAAAGGCGCCATCGCCAAGACGATCGACGCCTACTTCAAACGCATCGGCGGCGACCTGCGCTTCGAAGACTTCGCGGCCCACAAGGGCGACTGGGTCGAACCCGTGGGCGTGAGATACCGCGGCTATGACGTGTTCGAGCTGCCGCCCAACACGCAGGGCGTCGCGGCGCTGCAAATCCTGAAGCTGATCGAGCCCTATGATCTGAAGAAGATGGGCCGCAACTCGCCCGATGCTCTCCACCTCATGATCGAGGCCAAACGTCTCGCCTTCGAGGACTTGGCTAAATTCTACGCCGACCCCGCAAGCTACGACATGCCGGTCGCTCAACTGATCTCGGACGATTACGCCGCAAAGCGCCGCGCGCTCATCGACATGACCCGCGCGAACCCGCAAGTTCCGCCGGGCGACGTCAAATTCCGCCAAGGCGACACGACTTACCTCACCACCGCCGACAAAGACGGCATGATGGTGTCCCTGATTCAGTCGAACTACCGCGGCATGGGTTCCGGCCTGGTGCCGGACGGCTTGGGCTTCATGTTCCAGGATCGCGGCGAACTCTTCGCTCTCGAACCCGGCCATCCCAATGTCTACGCGCCCGGCAAGCGTCCGTTCCAAACCATCATTCCCGCCTTCGTGATGAAGGACGGCAAGCCCTTCATGTCCTTCGGCGTGATGGGCGGCGACATGCAGCCGCAAGGTCACGTCCAAATCGTCGTCAACATGATCGACTTCGGTCTCAACGTGCAGGAAGCGGGCGACGCGGCGCGTTGGTATCACGAAGGTTCGGAAGATTGGATGCGCGCAAACTCCGGCGACGTCGGCAAGGTGCAGCTCGAAACCGGCATCGGCGAGGACGCGCGGAAAGAACTCACGCGCCGCGGTCATGTCATCGTCCCGGGCACCGGCGCCTTCGGCGGCTACCAGGCCATCATGCGCGACCCGCAAACCGGCGTGTACTGGGGCGCAAGCGAAATGCGCAAAGACGGCGCCGCGATCGGATATTGATGAGCTTCGACGCATTCAAAGACCGCCCCTGCCCTCAATGGTACCGGGAGGCGGGGTTTGGCATTTTCATCCATTGGGGCATCTTTGCCGTCCCCGCCTTCGCGCCGCGCGGCCGCGCGATCCACGACCTCATGCGCGATCACTACGACGACATGAACGCGTATCTGCCCTACGCCGAATGGTACGAGAACGCAGCGCGTTTGCCCGGCAGCGCGACGGCGCGCCGCCACGCGAAGACATACGCCAACAAACCCTACGCCGCCTTCCGCCCTGCTTTCGACGAAGCCGCGCAGAAATTTGACGCGAACGTGTGGGCCGACCTCTTCAAACAGGCCGGCGCGCGCTACGTCGTCTTCGTGACCAAGCACCACGACGGCTACTGCCTCTGGCCAACCAAGGTGGAGAGCCCGTGGCGTCCGGGCTGGCATACCAAGCGCGATTTTGTCGGTGAGTTGGCCGACGCGGTGCGCAGCCGGGGCATGCGCTTCGGCCTCTACTACTCCGGCGGCCTCGATTGGACGGCGCGGCCCGAGCCCATCGCCAATCTCGGGGACATGTTCGCCGGCGTGCCGACGGAACGCGCCTATGCCGACTATGCCGCCGCCCAAGTGCGCGAGCTCATCGCCCGCTACAAGCCGTCGGTGCTCTGGAACGACATCGCTTGGCCGTCGAAGGTCGACGTGCCGCCACTCTTCGCTGACTACTACGCGGCGGTGCCCGACGGCGTCGTCAACGACCGCTGGTTCGCCGAAGACGCTTTCTTCAATCACCTGCGCGACCCAAAGGCGCGCGCCGAGTTCAACGCGATGATGAAGGCACGCATCGCCTCAAGCGACGGCCCGCTCGACAGTCCTCCACCGCCGCATTGCGACTTCCGCACCGTCGAATACGGCATGGGCGCGATCCCAAAGGACAAGAAGTGGGAGGCCTGCCGCGGCTTAGGGCTGGCCTTCGGCTACAACCGCATGGAAACACCCTCGGACTATTTGACCGGCACCGAGTTGATCGCCCTCCACCGCGATGTCACGACGGCCGGCGGTAACCTTCTCATCAATGTTGGACCAATGGCCGACGCCACGATCCCCGTCGAACAAAGTGTCCCATTGCGCGCCATCGGGCAAAGTATCGCGAAAAAAGGCTAGGAACGGGTTCCACCGGAACCCGCCGTCGCTCCAGCGCGTTCCCACACCTCAACAAATGTCAAAGGAGCCGCGTTATGGCAGCCAAGAAGAAGACGCGCCCACGGCGCTCGAACGGAACCACGCTGAACAGCGTCCGCAAGGCCGCAACCAAGACAATGAACCAAGCCTCCGCCCGCATTCAGCGCAAGGCGAAGGTTCTCCGCCGCGACGCCGTCGGGGCCGCCGATCAGGTTGCGGAGTGGGCGGACGACGGTGCCGGCTATGTGAGCAGAACCGTCAAATCCCACCCCTTCTTGAGCGGCGCTCTGTCGGCTGCAGCTCTGGCAGTGGTGGGTATGTTCTTCGTCCGCCGCTAAGCCGGCGATAGACCTCTGTAAACAAATCGATTCGGTCGCTGACAAAGGCGCGTGTCCGTGTAAGGACACGCGCAGTCACGGCGGCGGACCGATTCGATGCAGACGTGGATTTCTTTGTGGCGCGACAACGCGCAACGCTTGGCCTTTGCCGCCGCCGCACTCGCCACGCTCATTGCACTCTGGCTGACATCGACGCTGGCGCCACGCGCGCTGGGCTACGCGCTTGCGGACGACGCCCTGTTCATCCGCCTCGCGCAGAGCATGTCCGAAGGCCGATGGCTCGGCGCGTATGACGAGTACACGCTGGTCAAAGGCGCGTTCTATCCGCTGTTCATCGCGACCGTTCACGTCATCGGCGTGCCGCTACTGATCGCGCAGCAAGCGGTGGCGCTGATCGTCGCCGGCGTCACCGCGGTCGCGATGCACCATTTAGGCTTGCCGCGCGCCGTGACGCTGATCCTCTTCGTGGTGCTGGCGCTCAGCCCCGTCGCATGGCACCCCGACCTCGTGCGCGTCACGCGCGAGCCGCTCTATGCAAGCCTCGGCCTCGCCGTCTTCGCCTTCGCCGCGCTGGTTCTGCTCAAGCAGAACCAAACGCCGCTCGCCCGCATGATTGCGCTTGCTGGCTTCAGCGTCTCGTTCGCCGCCTACTGGCTCACACGCGAAGAAAGTGTCTGGCTCTATCCCTCGCTCGCCATGCTGGCGCTCGTCCCGGCGGTCAGCACCGGCTTTGTGTGGTGGCGCAACGGCCTTCCCACTCATCGCCTGCGCGAAAGTATCGTGCCCGTAACGCTGCAGGGCGCCGCACTCGTTTTGCCGTTCGCCGCGCTCGCGGGCGGCATCGCCCTGCTGAACCAAACCCACTACGGCAGCTTCATCACCAACGAAGTGCGAGAGGGCGCGATGCCGAGCGCCTATGGAGCGCTGCTTCGCATAAGCGAGGAAACTCACGCGCCGCGCGTCTTCTTCGGCGCGGACGCAGCCGCACGCGCCTATGAGGCAAGCGCCGCCGCCCGCGAGCTGCAGCCCACGCTCGACGGCCCGCGCGGCGACACGTGGCGCCGCATCGGCTGCGAGTCACTAGCGCTTTCGCCCTGCCCGTCGGGTTTCGGCGGCGGGTGGTTCATGTGGGTGCTGCGCGAGGGTGCACGCGAAGCCGGCCATATGAACGACGCAGCCGCGTCGCAAGCCTTCTTCGAAAAACTCGCCGCCGAGATCAACGCCGCCTGCGATGCAAACAAGATCCCCTGCGGCCCCCAACGCGACGGCATGACGCCGCCGCTCGTGCCGCAACATTTCGCCACTCTGCCCGACAGCGTCGTCGACGCCATCGCGCTCTCGCTGCGCTTCGGCTTCGGCGACGTCGGCATGGCGCCCAGCGAAGGCACGCCCGAGCAGCTTCAAGCCTTCCGCGCGAGCGTCGGCTCCATCGCCCCCACCAACGCCGAGCCACAGGTTCAAACGCCGAATGCGATGAAGATCATCGCCCAGGGCTACGCCCTGGTCGTGCCGTTCGGCTTCACCGTCGCGATGCTTATGTTCGGCCTCGCGATCCTGCGCCGCCGCACCGTGCCTTTGAACCGCGCGATGGTCGTCGTCGCGATCGCCGCCTTCACCGCCGTCGTCGCACGCGCGCTGCTCATCGCCACGATCCACGTCACGTCATGGGAGGCGATCAACGTGCAATACATGTCGCCCGCCGCGCCCTTCGTGCTGATCTTCATCGTCGTCGGCGTCTATTTGGGTGCGCGCGTGCCTACATCCATGACGCCGCTCAAGAACGCCGCGAAGGCCAACTGAAGCCCTGCCGCGACAGCCGTCGCCGACAGCGCCAGCGTACGCAGCTGCGTGGAGTACCCGGCGCCGCCGAAATCCGCCGCCGCCCACACCCACACGCAGTAGAGCAAACCGCCGACGCCGGCTGCACCGCCGATCAACGCCACGATCAGCATCCGCTCCATCGTGATACCCGACAGCAATTGCCCATAGTTCGCCGACGGCGGCACAAGCCCACGCTGCGCCGCATACTTCCGCGCAATGACGGCAAAGGTAATGCTCTGCAAGCCGACGAGAATGGCGAAGCACGAGACGATGAACGTGTGCAGATCGAACAAGACGCCCGCGACCATCACAGGACCGGGCAACAGCACCGCCGTGCCGATCATCCCCGCGAGCAAGATGGCCAGGCCCGGATAGAGAAACAGCCAGCGCGGCGAGTAGATCAGCAGAAACCGCAGATGCCGCCACCCATCGCGCCACGGACGCAAGTGTGGCGGCCGCGAGCGCCCGTCGGGCGACAGCGTCGTCGGCACCTCGTCGATCCGATAGTCGGCAAGCGCCGCGCGTACGACCATCTCGCTCGCGAACTCCATCCCCGTCGTCCGCAAGTCCAGCGCCCGCACGCGATCGCGATCGAACCCGCGCAAGCCGCAGTGAAAGTCGCCGGCGCGCACGCCAAAGAACAGCCGCCCCAGAAAACTCAAACCCGGATTGCCCAGATAGCGGTTCAAAGGCGGCATGGCGCCGCGCGCGATCCCGCCCTTGAAACGATTGCCCATCACGATGTCGGCGCCTGCGCGCAGCCGTTCCACAAACGGCATCAGCTTGGCGAAGTCGTAGGAATCGTCGGCATCGCCCATGATGACGAACCGCCCGCGCGCCGCCGCTATGCCGCCGATCAACGCCGCGCCATAGCCGCGTTCGGGAACGGCGGCCACGCGCGCGCCGTGCGCCTCGGCGATCGCCTGCGATCCGTCGCTGCTGCCGTTGTCGGCAATCAGCACCTCGCCCGTGACGCCGCTGGCCGCCAAGAACCCGCGCGCTTTGTCGACGCAGCGCGCGATCGTCTCAGCCTCATTGAGGCAAGGCATCAGGATCGTGAGTTCAAGCACGCTTTCGCTCACACCGCGAACCGCGCCGCCAAAGGCCGACGAACCATGAACCCGCCCTCCCCTCAAGGAAGCGCAAGCATAGCCCACGGCCCGCGACGCCGGTTAGGCCGCGCGCGCGGCAATCCACATGGATCAGGCGGCGCCGATCCGCGCGTTGAGCCACGACGTCGCCCCGGCCACCGCCTCGCGCGCCTCCGACAACATAGGCGCGAAGATGTGCAAGACGTGCGGTATACGCGGCCAAACCTCCAGCTCTGCCGCGCTCATGGAACTCTCCACCGTTAGGGACGATTTTGCCGCCAAGCCTAAAGCGCAACGTCGTGCGCGCAAGCACCCGGAACCTGCCGACGCGCCAGCACGTTCAAGGGTCACGTGCCGGAAGGCACTTGAGAAGAGGAAGAAACGCCCATGCGCATGATCATGCTCGCCACAGCCGCCGCGCTTCTGTTGGCCATCCCCGCCTTCGCCGAACAGCCACTCGGCTCGCCGACCTTCAGCGCCCCGCCGACGGAACAGTTCCTGCGCGACCTCGACAATCAACAACTGCGGATCGTCCGCAATGCCTCTCGCGGCTGCCCATCACCGACGCTGGGCGCGGGCAAGACCATCAAGCCCGAGCGCAACCCCTGCGTCATCGCCTCGACCGACAAGGCCGTAGCCGACAGCAACAACCCCGACCTCCAGGCCTTCCACGAAGCCCTGCCCGCCAGCGCCCGCTATGACGAGCAGCGCCCCTCCACGGTCTGGCTGGGATGGGCCGTTAAGCCCTAAAAGGTCGCAGATCCGGGCGGCCACGGCCCTTGAGGTCGCCCGGCAAATCCGTATAGTCCCGGCCTTCTGAAACCGGCCGCGGCCGCGAGGTGGGGTGCCCCAAAAGCACCCTTGGGACGAGTTCGTCCGACAACCTTGCTGGTCCATCGCCAACGCGCACTGCCAAGGGGGCCGTGCCGATGGCGCCGTGGCTAAGAGAGAGGCTCCCATGCCGTTTTACGAGCATGTGTTTATCGCGCGCCAAGATGCGGCGCAGGCGCAGGTCGACGAATTGACCACGCAAGTCCAAACCATCATCGAACAGGGTGGCGGCAAGGTCACCAAGGTTGAACCTTGGGGTCTGCGTTCGCTGACCTACAAGATCAACAAGAACCGCAAGGGCCACTACGTCCACATGAACTTCGACTCGCCCTGGGCGCCGGTCGCGGAAGTTGAACGTCAGCTGCGCCTGAACGAAGACGTCATCCGCTATCTGACCGTTCGCGTCGAAGTTCTCGACAACGAACCGTCGGCCGGCATCCTGGCCAAGCAGGCCAAGGAACGTCGCGACGCCAAGTGGGGTCGCCGCGAGGATGAATTCGGCGGCGGCGGTTTCGAACCGCGTAGCGAAGAAGGAGCAGCGTCATGAGCGGTGGTGAAGATCGTGGCGGCGGCTTCGGTGGCGGCGGTGACCGTGGTGGCTTCGGCGGCGGTGGAGATCGCGGCGGCTTCGGCGGCGGCGGTGACCGCGGCGGCTTCGGTGGCGGCGGCGGCGCAGGTGGTGCAGGCGGACGTCGTCCGTTCTTCCGCCGGCGCAAGACCTGCCCCTTCTCCGGCGCCAACGCGCCGAAGATCGACTACAAGGACGGCAAGCTTCTGTCGCGCTTCATTTCCGAACGCGGCAAGATCGTGCCCTCGCGCATCACGGCGGTCTCCGCCAAGAAGCAGCGCGAGCTGGCGACGGCCATCAAGCGTGCGCGTTTCCTCGCGCTGCTGCCCTACGTCGTTTCGTAAGCGGGAGATAACACCATGCAAGTAATCCTGCTCGAACGCGTCGAAAAGCTCGGCCAAATGGGCGAAGTA
>JAEUMM010000319.1 GCA_016792645.1 Alphaproteobacteria bacterium
CCGCTGTCGTGTTCGGGGCCTTGGGGGACACGATACTGCGTGACCTTCATACCGACGAGGCCGCAGCAGGCGGCGGGGATGCGGATCGAGCCCAAGCCGTCGGATGCGTTCGCGAGCGGCACGATGCCGGCGGCGACGGCGCTGGCCGAACCACCTGACGAGCCGCCCGTGATGTGGTCGGTGTTCCACGGGTTGCGGCAGGGGCCGAGGCGGGCGCTTTCGGTCGTACCGGTGATGCCGAATTCGGGCGTGTTGGTCTTGCCGAAGATGTTGACGCCGGAGGCCTTGAAGCGCTGCACGAGAAGGCCGTCGAAATTGTCCCTCTCGTTCTTGTTGAAGCTTGTGCCGTCCGTGCGCGGCATGCCGGCAACTTCGAGGCCCAGATCCTTGATCAGGAAGGGCACGCCTTTGAACGGACCGTCGGGCAGGTGTTTCGCGTTGGCGCGCGCGGTGTCATAGGCCTTGTGCACTATCGCGTTGAGTTTGCCGTTGTGGCGTTCGGCGCGCTCGATCGCGGATTCGATGAGTTCGGCGGGTGAGACGTCTTTGTTGCGCACCAGTTCGGCTAATCCCAAGCCGTCGTAGTCGGCGTATTTGGCGAAGCTCATTGCGTTTCCTCTCTCAATTCCAGATCGGCGGATGGCGGTTGGCCCAAGGTTTTGCCTGTTCGAGTTGGCCGGCGAGGCGCAGCAGCGTCGTCTCGTCGCCGAAGCGGCCAGCGAAGTGCACGCCGACGGGCAGGCCGTTCTGGGCCCAGTGCAAGGGCAAGGTGATCGCGGGTTGGCCCGTCGCGTTTTGCAGCGGGGTCACGGGCAGGTAGTCGATGATTGGGGCGAAAGCCTTCACCGGATCCTTCTCGTGGAAGTCGAAGGTGCCGTTGCGCACGGGCGGCGCGCCCATCGTCGTCGCCATCCACACGTCGTAGGTTTCGTGGAAGTGCGCGACTTGGCGGGCGATGGAGTGCAGCATGAACCAGCACATCTGGTACTGCGCGGCGGTGATGGACTTGCCCATTTGATAGAGGCCCCAGGTCATGCCCTGGAAGTCGCTTTCGTGCGGCGGGCGGTTCGTCATCATCGCGGTGCCGTCGATCAGCATCGCGAGGCCCGACGCCCAGATCGGCATGAAGGACTGCATCAGCTGATCGACCGCGATGGTGGGGCTTGCCTCTTCGACGTGGTGGCCCAGGCTTTCGAGAAGCTTCGCCGTCGATTGAATAGCGGTGACGCATTCCGGGTCGAATTTTTTGCCGAAGATGTTCGTTGTTGAGAACGCGATTCGCAGCTTACCCGGCGCGGTCTTGCTCTCTTCGAGATAGGAGTTCGGCTTCGGTGGCGCCCAGTAGGGATCGCCTTGTTCGTTGCCGGCCGTGACGTCGAGCGCCGCCGCGGTGTCGCGCACGCTGCGTGTCACGACGTGTTCGCAGACGAGGCCGCCCATGATGTCGCCGAGATCGGGGCCGAGCGGGTTGCGACCGCGCGTGGGCTTGAGGCCGACGAGGCCGTTCGCCGACGCCGGCACGCGGATCGAGCCGCCCCCGTCGTTGGCGTGCGCGATGGGCACGATGCCGGCCGCGACCGCCGCGCCCGAACCGCCGGAGGAACCGCCCGAGGAATGGTCGAGCTCCCACGGGTTGTTGCAGCTACCGTAGATCGTGGGCTCCGTCGTCGGCACGAGGCCGAACTCCGGCACGTTGGTCTTGCCGATCGAGATCAGGCCCGCGGCGGTGAACCGGCGCACAAGTGTCGCGTCGTGAGGTGCCGGCACAGGCGGCAGGAAGTTCGAACCCTGGCGCGTGGGCACGCCCTTCTGGGTGCCCAGGATGTCTTTCAGCAGAAACGGCACGCCGGCGAACGGACCCTGCACCGGCAGCTTCGCGGCGGAGCGGGCGCGGTCGAAGGTCTTGAAGACGACGGCGTTGATCTTCGGATTGTGCCGCTCGACGCGGGCGATCGCTTCCTCGACAAGTTCGGCCGGCGTGACGTCGCGTTTGGCCACCAGATCCGCCAACCCCAGCGCGTCGAATTTCGCATAGTCCTGAAACGCCATTCCCTGAAGTCCCTATGGTTTGTTCGTGTTGTCGTGCATCCAGACTAACGCCGCCGCGCGAGGCTGTCGCCTCCTGGAAAACGGCAGTTCCGGGCCGCCCGCGCTCTACGCCCTGCGTCGGAAGGTGCTAGGCTGCTTCCACCTCTATTGGCGTTGGGCATTTCATGCGACCTGTTGTTCTTGTTTTTCTCGTTCTCAACACTGCGGTCTTCGCGGCCTGGCTCGTCCTTGGCCAGAGCCCGTTCATGCTCGAAAATTTCCTGGTGAGTTGGGATGCTTTGGTGGCGGGGCGGACTTGGACGTTGTTGACGTCGGAGTTTTCGCATCTTTGGCCGCTGCATTTCTTCATCAACATGTACGTGCTGTGGAGCTTTGGACCGATCGTTGAGAATACGATCGGGTCGGGGCGGTTTCTTTCGTTTTATCTTGTTGCGGCGGTTGTGGCGTCGTTGGGGCATGCGGGCGTGTCGGCGTTCGTGTTGGGGCAGCCGGGGCTTCCGGCGCTGGGGGCGTCGGGG
>JAEUMM010000338.1 GCA_016792645.1 Alphaproteobacteria bacterium
CGCCCTTCACCTCGCCGCTGGGCGTCTTCAAAGCCGTGACGAATTCCTCGAACGACTCGGGCGAGAACTTCGCGTTGTAGACGTCGAGCCCGTTGTCGATGACGGCAAGCGTCTCTTTCGAAGGCTTGTCCTCGACGACGATGTCGACGGGTTCGATGTCCATCGCGTCACTCCTTCGCGGGACCAAGCAGATAGAACGTCTGCAGCGTGCCGATACCGGCAAACTCACGCGCGCCGAACGGCTCGAAGTCCCAAGCGCGTCCTGCGCGCCAATAGAAATTCTCCGAACACATGATACGCCCGCCCTTGCACGCGATCTGCAATTCGCTGACGACGTTGAACGTGTCGCCCCAAAAATCATAGATCGGCGAGGTCCGCCCGACGACGCCGCCGATCAGCGGCCCCACATGCACGCCCACCCGCACCTGAAGCGGCAGATCGAACCGGCGCGACACCTGCTCTACGGCCACAATCATGTCGAGCGCCATCTGCGCCGCCTCCGACACCCCGCCGCGCAAGCCTTCGAACGTCCCGCCGACGACGACATAGCTGTCGCCGACGGTGCGCAGCCGCTGCAGTTGATGCTTCTCCGCCAGCACGTCGAATTCGGTGAAGAGATCGTCCAGCAACTCGACCGTCCGCCGCGGCCCGATCCGCTTGGAAAGGGTGTTGAACTCCGCAAGGTCGGCCAGCACCACGACCGCCTCGACGAACGCCTCCGCGATCGGCCGCTGATTTCTGGCAACCCGCTCAACCACATGGCGAGGCAGGGAGGCGTAGAGAACGTCGTCGGCCTCTTCCTTGACGTGGGCCGTCTCTTGCCGGGCGGCGAAGGCGGCGCGCGTCGAGCGCTCCAGCCAATACGCGACAAAGATGCCGATCACGAACGACGTCAGCACGTTCAGAAACAATGTCGGATACAGTTCCGGCGCCATCTCCTTCGCGAGCGAACCGAAGAACCAGAAAAGAACCGCGAGCAGCCCGACAAAGACCGCCTGCTCGAAGCGCAGACCGGCGACCGACATGAGTGCCAGCGTCAGCATCATGGTGCTCATCGTCCGGTTCGCTTGCGCGGGATCCGTCGGCCCATAATGCGGATACAGCAAAGACAGCATGCCGATCGCCGCAATCACGATGACCAGCAGCGACACGAACACGCTCTGGAAGTGCGGCCGCACGGACTCCGCATAGGTCAAGACGAAGCTCAACCCCAAGACGGGCAGGATGAAGAAGATGCGCAGATAGAGTGCGCCGTAGCCGAACGTCGGTCCGATCGCGACATCGCGCACGGCATAGGCCAAGAAGACAAGGAGCGCGAACCCGATCAACACGCGCTGGCGCGGCAACACGGCCGCGGCCTGTTCGGCCCGGTACTTCTGTTCTTCGTCGGGGTCGGCGAAGCGAAGCCCCAAGGCGGCGAGTTGCTTGTCCACTGTTCGTAGCACTGTCGTTTGCGGGCGCCTTTATGCCCAAGCCCCAGGGGTCACACAACCGCAGCCGGATGGTGAAGATAATAGGTCTCCACCTTCGTGTATCCCTTGAGTTCGATCGGCCCGCGCGGCTCGAACGACCACGTTCCGCGCAGCCGCCAATACACCGCCTCGCTGCAATGGACAAAGCCGGGTTCGGCCGTCGTCTCCAACCGGCTCGCGATATTCAGCGTGTCGCCCCAGTAGTCATAGGTCGGCCGCTCGCGCCCGATCACACCGCCGATCACCGGCCCGACGTGCAGCCCAACACGCAACGCCAGCGGCACGCGAAACGCGGCCGCCGCTTCCGCGACGGCGTTCAACATTTCGTGTGCCGCGCGCGCGCCGGCCGTCAAATCGTCTTGGCCCTTATCGTTGGTGCCGCCGATGGCGATGTACCCGTCGCCGACCGTTTTCAGACGCTCCAGACCGTTGCGCTCGACGATCGCGTCGAACGACGTGAAGATGCGGTCGAGCACGCGCACCGTCTCGCGCGGCCCGATCCGCTTGGACAGATCGGTAAAGCCCGCAAGATCGACGAAAAGAACGACGGCCTCCAGAAACGCATCAGCGATTTCGACGTCGCCGCGCTTCAGCCGCGTCAACGCGCGCTGCGGCATCGTGTAGGAGAGCAGCCGCTCCGTGTGCGCCCGCTCATCATCGAGCGCCAGCCGCGCCGCGTGCTGCATTCGATGCGAACGCTCGATCCAATAACACGTGCCGCAGGACAGCAATGACGTGGCGATCAACTGCACCAGCGTCGGTTGCCACAACACGTCGGCAAGCCCGCTCGACGACGCGGTGACCGCCCATCCGATAACGACGGTGACGGCGCACACGATCGCATACTCGAACCTAAGGCCCGACAAGGTGACGACGCCCACGATGGTCAGCATCGAACTCATCGCGCGGAAGCCATAACGCGGATCGGTCGGTCCCGTCGGCGCCGCAAATGAATAGAGAATGTGAATGATCGCGATCAAGCCGATGCAATAGGCAAAGAATGTCGGCTGGTGAAACCGCCGCATCCACTGCGTAAAGGTCAGCCCAAGACCCGCCGTCAAGTACGGGATCATAACGAACAGCCGGAACATCAACGGCTCCGCGCCCAGAACGCTGGTCAGCTGCACGTCGCGAATGACGAACAGCGCCATCACCACGATGCCCAGCGTCAGCCCCGCACGCTGAACCGGCAGCACCGCGCGCGAAAAATCGCTTCTGAATCTCAGTTCGACGGCGGGGTCGGAAAAACGCAACCCCAAAAACGAAAGCAGGCGCTCCAACTCAAGGCTCCGGACTGACGCGCAC
>JAEUMM010000375.1 GCA_016792645.1 Alphaproteobacteria bacterium
CGGCGACGGCGCGCTGATCGCCGGCGAAGTCGGCCTCACCAACGCCGAAGGCCGCATCTGGTCGCTCGGCGCTTGGGGGTACACGGAGGAATTTCCGGATCTCGTCGGTCCGGCAACGCACGACGACAACTTCGGCTTCTACCTCGCGCTGGAGGAACGCTTGGGCTCGCGCACCGAAGGCGCCCCGTTTGACCTCGCAGGCTCGCTCCGCTTCGGCGTGGCCAACGACGATATCAACCCCCTCGAAAGCTATTTCGGCGCCACCCTGGTCGCGACCGGCCTCCTCGAAGCCCGGCCAAACGACCAACTAGGCCTCGCCTTGGCGATTGCGAACACGGGCGATCCGTTCCGTTTCACCGTCGCCGATGCCGGCGGCCTGCCCGCGCGGCAGGAGGTGAACATCGAACTCACCTACTACGCCGACGTGACGGACTGGCTCTCGGTCCAGCCCGATCTGCAGTGGATCGTCAATCCCGGCGCCGACCACACGATCGAAGACGTGTTCGTGGCCGGCCTGCGCCTGCAGGTGAAGGACACCTGGACCCTCATCGACTAAAGCAACAAGGCCCGCCGCGGTCGCCCGCGCGGGCCTTGCAAAATGCTAACAGGCGCGAGCCTCAGCTCGTGCGGCGCTCGGCGATCTTGCGGCAGAGTTCCTGCTGACGCTCGATGCGCGAACGGTCCATGTTGCGCCCGTTTTGAATGTGACGCGGACCGGCCGCAGCCTGCGCTAGACACTGCGTGAGCAGCACCTCGGTCTTCTCCGCGCTCAGCCAGCGCGCACAAGCGGCCGACATCAGATCGCGATGCGCTTCGATCGTCGGACGCAGCGACGGCTCAAGTCGCCACGCACGCTCATGGCTGCGCGAGGCTTCGCGCGAACACTGCGCGACCAGGCCGTCGAGGGCCGACGGCGTCGCCGATGCGACCGGCGCGCCCGCTCCAAAGAGAGCCGTCGCCACCGCGAGAAGTGCGATCTTCTTCATCCCAAAAGACTCCAATTTGTCCCACCGCGGCACGCAAGGAGGACGGACGCGCCGCTTCCGGGGCCACCCCTGCAGGGGCCGTGCCCGTGCGCCGAATGACGGAAGTGCCAGGGTCTGCGGGCCCACGTGATTAACATCTGATTTACCCGGCCCACGTACCGCTGAGGGGACAGGTTTTTCGTCGATTCGCAGGCCGCATTTCCGGCCGCCGAGGGGTCCTATGATTCAGCTTAATATTGCGCGCCGCTCGATCGCCATTAGCGCCGCATTTGTCGGCAGCATTCTACTGGTCGCCGCGCCCGCCCTCTGGGGAATGGAAGCGCTGGACAGCAAAGTGATCTACGCCCAAGGCGTCGGCAAGGCGTTCGGCAACCAGAACGAAGCCGACATGATGCACGACGCGCTGCGCGCCGACGTGTTGCTCGCCAAGCAATATGCCGGCGAAGGCGCAACCGACAAATCGAGCGAAGTCTACGCCGACATTAAGGAGCATGGCGACCGCTTCGTGCGCCTGGTCAAGGAGAACAATGAGATCGACCTGCCGGCGGCACTTCGCGCCAAGGTACGGGCGATCGAGCCGCACGTCGTCGCCTATCACGAAGACGCCCTGGTGACGGCAAAAGCGGCGCTAGAAAACCCGGCCGCCTTCCAGCAAATGTACCCGGCCTTCCAGGCGCGCTTCAAAGATATGGAAGACCGCATGGAAGTGCTGGCCGAAGAGATCGGCAAAGTGCATGAGACTTTGGGCGGAGAGGGCACCGCGATCAAGACCTTCGCTACGAACATGCTCTACCTCGCCGCCGGCGCGGCGCTCCTCGTCGCGTTCTTCTCATACTGGTTCACGCGCAAGACGATTGTGCGGCCTCTGACCGACATCGAACGCAGGATGGGTGAACTCGCGTTGGGCAATCTCGCGATCGATATTCCCCATCTCGCGAACAGGGACGAGATCGGCGACATGGCGCGCGCCCTTCAGGTGTTCAAGAACAACGCCGCTGAGATGCAGCGCCTCTCCGCGCAGCAGGGCGAAACAGAAGCCCGCGCCAGACGCGAGCGTCAGGCAGCGACCGGCAAACTCGCCGACGATTTCGAATCGCAAGTCGGCGCGATCGTCAGCGCCGTCGCCACCTCAGCAGGCGACCTGAACGCCTCGGCGAACGCCATGTCGTCGATGGCCGAAACGGCAAAGTCGCAGTCCGACATCGTCTCCAACGCCTCCGAAGCGGCCACAGGCAGCGTGCAGACGGCGGCGAGCGCGGCGGAAGAACTATCGGCCTCCGTGCAGGAGATCAGCCGCCAAGTCGCCCGTTCCGTCGAACTGGCGACGGCCGCGGTTGAAGAGGCGCGCAAAACGGACGCCACGGTACAAGGCCTCTCGCAGGCGTCGCAAAAGATCGGCGACGTCGTAAAGATGATCTCCGACATCGCCGCGCAGACGAACCTGCTGGCGTTGAACGCCACCATCGAGGCCGCGCGCGCGGGCGAGGCGGGCAAGGGCTTCGCCGTTGTGGCGTCGGAGGTCAAATCGCTCGCCAACCAAACGGCGCGCGCGACGGAAGAAATCGCGGCTCAAATCGCCGCCAGCCAAACCGTCACCGAAAAGGCCGTCGACGCTATTCGCGCTATCGGCACGCGCATCGGCGAGATGGATCAAATCGCCGCCGCCATCCGCGTTGCGGTGGAAGAACAAGGCTCCGCCACGCGAGAGATCGCCGAAAGCATTGCGCAAGCGGCTTCCGGTTCCGCGCAGGTCAACCAGGCGATCGGCAACGTCAGCCAGGCCGCCGGCGAAACCGGCACCGCCGCCGCGAAGCTGCAATCGGCCTCAAGCACGCTGTCCGATCAGTCTGCCCGCTTGCGCCGCGAAGTAGAGGCCTTCCTGCGCTCGGTGCGCGTCGCAAGCTAGCGGAACGCGTCCACGTAGGCCGGCAGCGCCGCCGTGCCGCCGGTGTGCAGGAACACGACCGTTTGGTCGCGCGTGAACTTGGCCCTACGCACGTGCCCGATCAGCGCCGCCATCGCCTTGCCGCTATAGACGGGATCGAGCAGCAAACCTTCCGTCTGCGCGGTCAGCGTCACCGCCTCGCGCATCGCATCGGAAGGCAAGCCGTAACCCTCGCCCTGATAACCGTCGATCACGTGCACGCGTTTCGACACGTCCAGAAGCGGCACGCCGACATGGTGCAGCGTTTCCAGCGCCAGCGCATGAACCGCGCTCGCGATATCCGCGCCATGCTTCTTGTAGACGTTAACGCCCATGATCCGTGTCGCGCTGTCGGCCAGCGTCGCCCCCGCAATCAGCCCCGCCTGCGTGCCGCCGCTGGATGAGCCGAACACGATTGCGTCGACGCTGATGCCCATCGCTTCGGTCTGCCGCTCGATCTCGTCGAACGCATCGATATAGCCGAGCGAGCCCACCGCATTCGACCCGCCGATCGGCACGACATAAACGCCGCGTCCGGCCTTCGCATGCGCGTCTGCCACCGCCTGAAACGCTTCGCTCGCACGCCGGTCGTCCTTGACCAGATGCACCCGCGCGCCGAGCAGCAGATCATAAAGCACGTTCCCCGATCCGCGATACGCGGCGCTGTCCAACGGCACCATCTCGATCAGGATCAAATCGCACGGCAGCCCCAGCTTCGCGGCCGCCGCCGCCGTCTGACGCGCGTGGTTCGACTGTACCGCGCCGAAGGTGACGATTGCACCCGCGCCTTTCTCAACCGCCTCGCCCATCAGAAACTCGAGCTTGCGCGTCTTGTTCCCGCCGCTCGCCAGCCCCGTGCAATCGTCCCGCTTCACCAAAAGGGTAGGGCAGTCCGGCCCGAGCGCCGCGCGCAACCGGTCCATCCGCTCCAACGGTGTCGGCAAGTGGCCCAAAGACGTGCGCGGAAAGCCGGTCAAATCCATCTTATTCTCTCAAATTCGGCGGTGGAGCGTGACGGGCGGCTATGGCATTCATGGACCACAACCGAAGCAGAGCATATGACCGACAACATCGTCGTCCAAGACCGCGAAGAACTAATCTTCCTGCTCTGCGAGGCCGCGGAGTTCGAACACGCGGTCATGTGCATGTACCTCTACACCATGTGGTCGCTCAAGCGCAGCGAAGCCGAAGGCGTCACCCGCGACGAACTGGCGGCGATCGAGCGCTGGCGCGCATCGCTCCGCCAAGTCGCGCGCGAAGAGATGTTGCACCTGGCGCTGGTCAACAACACGCTCTCCGCGCTTGGCGCCGCGCCTCATCTGTGGAAACCCGAATTTCCCGTGCGCCCCGGCCACTTCCCCGCCGACGTCGTGATGAAGCTCACCCGCTTCTCCGCCGAGGCGATCGACCACTTCCTCTATATCGAACGCCCCGAAGGCCTGGACCTGACCGACGGCAAAGGCTTCGACCACAAGGACCAGTACCACCGCGCCGCGCGCCCCGACCTCCTGTCGCCGACGCCGCAAGATTACGTGAGCCAAGGCCACCTCTATCACGGCATCATGAACGGCCTGACCTTCCTCGCCAACCGCTGCGGCGAAGCGAAGATCTTCGTCGGCCACGCTTCAGCGCAAGTGTCGGGCGCTGAGTTCGGCTTGCCCGGCCTCTTCAAAGTCACCGACCTGGTATCGGCGAAACGCGCCATCGAAGAGATCGTGACCCAAGGCGAAGGCGCACCGGCGCACAACCCAAACTCGCACTACGCCCGCTTCGAAGCGATCAAGAACGAACTCGCCGCCCTGCGCAAAGCAAACCGGTCTTTCGAACCCGCGCGCCCCGCTGCCACGAACCCGACGCTCGCCGACGTCCAAGACCGCCCCGACCTGACGCGCATCGAGAACAGTCTGGCCGCGAAAACCGTCGACCTTGGCAACGCCGTCTACGCGCTGATGATGCGCACGCTGGCGCAAGTCTTTTCGCCCGCGCCGCTGCCGAACGAACTACGCATCGGCCTCGCCGTCGGCTCAACCGAACTTATGTACGCGCTGCAGATGGTGGGCGAGGCGGCGACGCGTCTGCCCGCACGCGCCGACGGCACCACCGGCGGCATCACGTTCTCGCTCCCGCGCTCCACCGGCCAACTCGTGCAAAGCTGCGCCGGCCAAATCTTGAGCGAACGCACGCGCGAACTCGGCGTCGCCGCCACCGCGCTCGAAGGCCCCGCCAAACTCGCGGGCGTCGGCGCACGCCTCACCGCGTTGGCGCAGCGCTTCGACGACCTGCACGACCGCTACGAGAAACACATCTCGCTCAGCGTCGACCGAACCGCGCGCGTCTTGGCGCCGGCGAAACAGCCGAAAGTCGAAGCGACCGATGACCCGAACGTCGCGCACACGAAAGACGTCACCATCCGCTTCAACACCAAGCGCTGCATCCACTCGCGCCACTGCGTGCTGGAAGCGCCGACCGTGTTCCGCGCCAACACGCCAGGCCAATGGCTCCACCCGGAGACGACGAGCGTCGACCACATCGTCCGCGTCGCGCACAACTGCCCGTCCGGCGCCATCACGTTCGAGCGTCACGACGGCGGCCCGCAAGAAAAGACGCCCGACGTCAACGTCATCCGCATCCGCGAGAACGGCCCCTACGCTGTCAGCGCCGAAGTCGCGATGACCGGCGACACCTTCACCCGCGCCACGCTCTGCCGCTGCGGCCAGTCGAAGAACAAGCCCTTCTGCGACAACAGCCACATCAAGGCAGGCTTCGCCGCCACCGGCGAACCACCGTCAACGGAAAGCGACCCCTTAGAATTCCGCGGCGGCCAACTCAGCGTCGACCCACTCCCCGACGGCCCGCTGCAAATCATCGGCAACGTCGAAATCTGCGCCGGCACCGGCCGCACCGTCATCCGCGCTCAGAACGCACGCCTCTGCCGCTGCGGAGGCTCCTCAACAAAACCCTTCTGCGACGGCACCCACGCCCGCATCGGCTTCAAGAGCTGACAGCTT
>JAEUMM010000390.1 GCA_016792645.1 Alphaproteobacteria bacterium
GCCGCGGTCTGCCCCAGCGCGCACACATCGTCGCGCTCGCCCTCAACCGTCAGCAGCGCCGTGCGTTTGATCTTCGACGGCTCGACCGGCAGCCCGCGATGGGTCAACAACCCCTTCGCCAGCAGCGCCTCTTGAAACACCATGCGCACAGTCTCGATGTAGAATTCGGCCGGTATGTCGAGAACCGCGAAATACTCGTCGTAAAAATCCTTGATCGCCGCCGCTTCCGCCAACTCGTTGTTGGCGAGGTGCTTGTAAAGCTTCCGGTGCGCCTTCACGTGGCGGTCCATGTTCATCTTCATGAACGCGTTCAGCTGGATAAAGCCCGGATACACCCGCCGTCCCGCGCCGCGATAACGCGCCGGCACCTTCGTGATCAAATTCTTCTCGAACCACTCGATCGGATGATCGAAGGCCAGCGCGTTGACGGTGGTCGGCGATTGCCGCACGTCGATCGGCCCGCCCATCAACGTCATCGACGGCGGCTGGCACGGATGATCCTCGGCCGCCATCAACGCCACGGCCGCCAGCACCTGAACGCAAGGCTGGCACACCGCCACCACATGCGTGCCCGGACCGATATGCTCCAGGAACGAAATCACCGTGTCGATGTAGTCGGCAAAACCGAAACGGCCCGCGCCGGCGGACACGTCGCGCGCGTTGTGCCAGTCGGTGATGTAGACGTCGTGATCCTGCAGCATCGTCTGCACGGTATTGCGCAGCAGCGTGGAGAAATGTCCCGACAGCGGCGCCACCACCAAAACGGCCGGCTGCGCGACGTCGGCGTTCTTGCGGAAATGCAAAAGCGTACCGAACGCTGTTTTCGCCACGGCCTTTTCGGTGACGTCCACCAAGCTCCCGCCCGACATCACCTGATCGATGCCGTAGTCGGGCCGCTCATGCGTCAGCGTGAAGCGGTCGAACAGCTCAAGTGCCGCCGACATGCGCCGCATGATGGGCATGCTTGGCGCGCGATGCGGCCAACCGAACGACGCATTGACGACCTGCGCCATCGACCGCAACGGCAGAAGCATGTCGGCTTGCGTTTGATAGATTTGATAAAGCACGCCGAAGTGATTCCTTGAGTGAATCAAAGAAACGCTATTGGGTTTGTGCTAGGGTATCAAGAAATCGGACCGCTTACGCTTTCATCAGCGTTAAGGTGTGTCCCAATTGACGCCAAATTAGGCAGGTTGATGATGGCTTCAGCAACTCTCACGATCGCCAGCAAGAACTATGGCTCTTGGTCGCTGCGCGGCTGGCTTCTGTGCCGGATGGCCGGCCTCGATTTTAAGGAGCGCACGCTCTCGCCCGACGATCCAAGCGCGCGGGCGGAGCTATTGCTGCTCTCGCCGTCGTTCCTCGTGCCCAGTCTCGATCACGACGGCAACCACGTTTGGGACACGCTGGCGATTGCCGAATATTTGGCCGAGATCAAACCCAAAGCACATCTATTTCCCGCAGAAACCAAGGCGCGCGCACATTGCCGTAGCGTCAGTGGCGAAATGCACTCAGGCTTCGCAAATCTGCGCTCGGCCATGCCGATGAACATCAAAGCGCGCTACCCCGGCCACAAAGTCTTCGCCGGCGCCCGCGGCGACATCGACCGCATCGCCGCCATCTGGCGCGAATGCCAAAGCGCCTACGGCGGCCCCTACCTCTTCGGCAAAGCCCCGACAGTCGCCGACGCGATGTACGCGCCGGTGACGACGCGCTTCACGACCTACGACGTCCACATCGACCGCGTATGCGACGCCTACGTCCGGTCGATCGCCAAGTGGCCGTTGATGGAAGAATGGACAGCTGCCGCCGCAGACGAACCCGACGAGTTCGAAGAACTCGACGTGGAATTCTAGATACGCGGAACAAGCGCAAAGGACCGCCGCACGCGACGTGACGCGGCGAGTGCGGCTACACGAAGAGGTTCGTGGTCGCGATGCTTGCCCACACGGTCGCCGCGGTAATCGCGAGAGACACGACCGCGGCACCGCCTGCAAGGCCGAGAAACAAGCCGTCGTTTTCGAGATACGCCAGCGCGATCATGGCGACGACCAAAGCCGGGATCACGTGGCTGAAGGGAAACGGCCAGATCAGTGTGGGCGCGAGAAACAGCACAACAATGCCGACGAAGCGCTTCGTCGCCAGGGCCGGAATATGCCAGCGGGGCCGGATAAATCGCTCCACGCTCTTCAACACGGCGCTCGCCCGCCGCACGACCGACGCCAGCCGCGCCACCGACACCTTCCGCTCGCGCACGAAACGCGGGAGAGTCGGCCGCTCGCGTCCGGCGATCATTTGCAGCGCCGGATAAGCAAGCAAGACTCCGATAACGGTCGAGCCACCGGGAACCAGGGCGACCAGCGCCATCATCAACAGCACCAGCCCGAACGAGCGCTCGCGCAACCCGTCGATCAGCCACTCGATCGAGACATCCTTCTCGGTGGCCTTGTCCAACAGCGCCAAGAGAACGACGGAGACCGGGATGTGCAACGGTGTTTCCGCAGTGGCTGAGGTTTGGCGCGGATCGCCAATCATACGATCGCACCGAAGACTTTACCTATGCCCGCGGTCAGGGCCATGGCCAGTGCGCCCCAGAAGGTGACCCGCGCGGTGGCCCGAAGTACATCGGCGCCGCCGGCTCTCGCCCCCACCGCGCCCAGAACCGCAAGAAACACCAGTGACGCCGCTGAGACGACGGGGATCAGCATGCTTTGAGGCGACACCACGACCATAAGCAGCGGCATGGCGGCGCCGACGGCGAACGTCGCAGCCGATGTCAGCGCCGCCTGCACAGGCCGCGCGATCGTGATCTCCGAAATGCCAAGCTCGTCGCGCGCATGTGCCGCCAGCGCGCCGCTTGCCGTCAGTTGCTCCGCCACCTGCCGGGCAAGCGCCGGCTCGACGCCGCGCGCGACATAGATGCCGGTAAGTTCATCGAGTTCGAAGGCGGCGTCCTCGCTGAGTTCCTTGCGCTCGCGCGCCAAGTCAGCTTGCTCCGTGTCGGATTGCGAACTCACGGAGACGTACTCGCCCGCCGCCATCGACATCGCGCCCGCGACCAGACCGGCGACGCCTGTGATCAGGATGTCGCTCTGCGCGGCGGCTGCGGCGGCGACGCCGACGATCAAGCTTGCCGTCGAAACGATGCCGTCATTGGCGCCAAGCACGGCCGCTCTCAGCCAGCCGATTCGCGCGACGAGGTGATTTTCCTTATGCACGCGAAGGCGGCTCACTGGTGCGTTCCCGAATGCGCGCCGTCCCGGCGTCGACTCGTCAGCAGAATAGCACAGTGAAACGCACGCCCTCATTGCGTTCCCCGCGGTCGATCCGCAGTTCGCCGCCCAATTGCGCGACAAAGGCGCGAACGATCCGCATCCCCAGCCCCTTGCTGGCTGCCGGATCGAAGCCTTCCGCCAGCGGCGGGCCGTTGTTCGTCACAGAAAGCGCGTAACGGTTTTCCGGAACGGCCTCAAGTTTCACGGCAATCCCGCCGCCGCCGTGTTTGGCGGCGTTTGTGATCAGTTCGTTGACGATGTAGCCCAACGGAACGGCCTTCACCGTCGGCAATCTCACGTCGATCGACGTGACCTTGACGCGCTCCTCGGCGCATGCCGCGGAGCAAACCATGGCCGAAAAATCGCGACACAGATCCTCAAGATACCCTTTGAATGCGGCCGTCTGCTCGCCGTCCAGACAATGCAGCTGTCGATGCACGCGCACGATCATCGCCACGCGATCGGCGGCCGCCGCAAGTTGCGCCGCAGCTTCGGCATTCGTCGACGCGCGGCTTTGCATGGCAATGATGCTGGCGACCAACTGCAGGCCGTTCAGGAGCCGATGGTCCGACTCTTTGGCCAAAACCCGCAGCTGCTCGATCAGCGCGTCCCTCTCGCGAACGTGCGCTTCCTCGCTGGCCAGCATCGCGCAGCTTGCACTCGGTGCCGCGGCGCAGCCTTAGTTCGCGCTCATAGCTCGCGGCAGAGCGCACCCGCTGAGTGGAACTCACCGCCAACGCCACAAGGCCCTCGTCATCTCGACACGTGTTCGTCGGCATTCTTGACCTCCACCGTCCTGACCGGGCTCTCGCACCGGACAGCATGCGCGACAATGATTTCATGGAACCGGCCAAGTTCTATTGATGCACCTCAATTATGTCGGGTACCAGACATTATTGTTGTGTTGTCGGGTTCCATTTATGTCGTGCTCACGACATAAACCTTGCTTAGCGCGTGCCAAAGGCGGACCGTTTATCCAAGACTGTTCGAAGGAAATGCCTGTGGCGGTCAGCCGAAAGCGCGCAGACCCGCGCAACAATCGTTTGCTTGGGCTGCTCCAACGCAAGGATCACGACCGGCTTTCACCCCATCTTCAGCGCATTCCGCTGACGTATCGCCAGTCGTTGTACAGCGCACATGACGCGATCGGCTTCATCTATTTCATCGAGACGGGCGTCGGCTCGCTGGTCAACACGATGGCCAACGGTCAGGCGGCCGAGGTGGGCACGATCGGCAACGAGGGGGTGGTGGGCCTTCCGATCGTGCTGGGCGACGACACCGCGCCGACCAGTGTCTACGTCCAGGTTCCGGGCGTCGGCCTCAGAATGAAGGCCGAGGTTTTCAAGCGCGAACTCGCACGAAGCGGGTCGATGCGCGACGTTATGCTCCGCTACACGCACGCGTTCTTCAATCAGGTCGCGCAGTCGGCCGCCTGCAACCATTTCCATACGTTGGAACAGCGTTGTTGCCGCTGGCTGCTGATGACGCACGACCGGATGCAATCGGATGAGTTCCTTCTGACTCAGGAATTCCTCGCGATGATGCTCGGCGTGCAGCGAACAGGCGTCAGCGCGGCCGCCGGCGCGCTTCAGCGCGCGGGTCTCATCCGCTATTTGCGGGGGACAGTGACCATGCTCAACCGCCGCGGCTTGGAGCGAAAGTCGTGCGAATGCTACCGCGTTTCGAAGCTGGAGTTCGATCGCCTGCTCGGCGCGCGGCCCATCGCCGTTACATGATGTGTAACGAACGCGGCGGCCGATCGAACGGCCGCCGCGCAAGAGTCCGATCACGCGCTCAGTTCAAGAACGCCCACGCACCGTCCGGCTGACGGCATGCATACCCGTTCCCCGCACGCCGCTGGTTGAGCCAAACCGTCTGCGTGTAGTCCGCGCAGTAGAATCCGTCGCCGTCATAATAGTAACGGCGCACGCGGAATTCGCCGCGGTGATTGTTGCGCGGATTGCGCCACCGATGGGTGACGCCGGAACGCCCGTCGTTCAGCCCGTGATAGTACGTGTAGTAAGCATAGCTGCGGTCCTCGCAGTCCATGTCGCGCGTCAGCGTCGCGCCCAGCACGGCGCCGATGATGACGCCGGCGAACACCGCGTCATCGCGATCGTCGCCCGAAAGCGCGTTGCCCAAGAGGCCGCCGATCAGACCGCCGATGAGAACGCCCGCGGGGTCCGGACGGCTGCGGCATTCGCGATAGTAGTAGTCGTCGTCATAGGAGTACGTGCGCGAATGCCGGCGCCGCCATGCGTTCACGCGATCGTCACGCCAGCGCGTTTCGCGAATGATGCCGGTCCTGTCCGAGACCAGGAAGCAATGCCCGCCCCGCTGACAAACCCAGTGATAGCCGCGCGGCGGCGGCGGTAGATTGTGGCGCCGCCAATCCTGCACGGGTGGCGTGTCGTTGCGGAATTGGTCCGGCAAACGATCGCCGCGCGACCAGCGTCGTCCGTCGGAGCGAAAACCGCGTTGCTGAACGACCGGCGGCACAGGTGGGCGCTGTTGAACGACCGGCGGCTGCGGTTGCGGCGGACGCCGTTGCACCACCGGAGGCCGCGTTTGCGGCGGACGCGGCTGAGCGACGGGTCGCGACGGCTGAATCGTTGGCGGTTGAGCCTGCCGGTCGCGGGGAGGCTTGCGCCTTGCGTCGCCGGGCGGTTGCCCTTGCTGCCCTGCGGGAGGTTGCACTTGTTGATCGCGGGGAGGGTTGTCCCTCGTTCTGTCGCTGCGCGCTTGGCCTTGCTTGCCGCGCGGCGGTTGCTGCTTCGTTTCGCAGGCTGGTTGACCGGCTTGACCGCATGGCGGCGGCTGACCTTGTCCGCCGGAGCCCGGGCCGCCCGGTTGAGCGATGGCTGCCGCGCTGCTCATCAGCGACACCACCACAATCATCGTCATGCTTCGTTTCATTGCTTGGTTCCTACTCCCGCATCTGGGTTTCGGACGTCGCCACGGGTGAGTTCGCATGAGGGAACAGGTGGCACGACCGGCAACCATCACAGCCGAGCGCGATCAAACAAACCTTGCGGTACATCAATACGTGCAGCGTTATGTCGGGAACCGGACATAATTGACTTGAATCAAGAGTCGGTTCCTTGTCGGTGACATACTTGTCTAGTTGCTAGTCCCCCGGGTGCGGATTTTGCGCCCGCGATGGCAAGCAGACGATAAACTCAGTAAAGGATGCAGCGATGGAAAAACGAACGCTCGGCAGCGCGCTGTTGCTGATCCTCATCGGCGCCGCCGCGGTCGTCGGGGGATTGTACTACTACAACAATTACATCGAGCCGCAGAACGACGGCCCGATGGAACGAGCGGGCGAAAAAATCGACGACGCCCTCGACAAGTAATAGGAGACCGGCATGCCTCTCATCCAACTCGTAATCGTCCTGATCGTCGTCGGCGTCTTGTTGTGGGCCGTCAACGCCTTCATCCCGATGGACGGCAAGATCAAGCAAATCCTGAACGTGGTCGTCGTCATCGCGGTGATCCTATGGCTGCTCAGGGTGTTCGGCATACTCAGCGGACTTGGCATTTGAGCTGAAGTCCAATTTCAGAAGCATGGGCGGTTGGTACGCACGCGCATACCTGCCCGTCATACGCAACAAACCAAGGAGATACGATATGAGAAACTTGAAGCAGAGCTTCACGGCGGCGGCCTTTGCGCTCGCAGCCGTTTTTGCGCTGACGCTTGCCGGTGTTGCGCAAGCTGCAACGGCAGAGGACTTGGATAAAGACTCCGCGCAGGCGTTGCGGAATCTCACGCAGACCAATCGAGTGGCGGCCGACATCTCCCGCAAAGCGCGCGCGGTTCTCGTCTTCCCCAATATCGTCAAAGCCGGGCTTGTCTTCGGCGGCTCGTATGGCGAAGGAACGCTGATGAAGGGCGGACGCGTCGTCGAGTACTACAACTCGGTGTCAGGATCGTGGGGACTGCAGGCCGGTGCTCAGTCATACGGCTACGTCGTCTTCCTGATGAACAACAAAGCGGTCGACTATCTGGAAAAGAGCTCGGGCTGGGAAATCGGCGTCGGGCCGACCGTCGTTGTCGTCGACGAAGGCGTCGCGAAGAACTTCTCGACCAGCACCATGAAAGACGACGCCTACGCCTTCATCTTCAATCAGCAAGGTCTGATGGCCGGCATCAGCATCGAAGGCACCAAGATCTCCAAGATCAAGCGCTGAGACGGCGGTTCCGGAATCGCCGGGAGCAAATCCATCTTAGGCGCGGCGGCATACGCCGCGCCTACGACCGTCGGAAGACAGCACCCACGCAGCCCGCTACGGATCTGTTTCTTCGGAGCAATTGCGTGCCAGAAGGCAAAGTTGGCAGATGTCGTTCACGAACATGTCGCCGCGCCTTGATCCGACTTGAACAATGCCCTTGTCCGCCAGCGCCGTTATCGTCCGCGACACCGTCTCGACCGTAAGGCCCAAATAATCCGCAATCTCCGTCCGCGACATCGGAATGTGGACGAGCGACTTCGCGCTGGGCCCCTTCAAATTCCGGCAGTGCTGGATGGCCTTGCCGGGAAGAAACCTCATCAAGAACGTCGCAAGCCGTTCCTCCGCGTCTTTGCGGCCGAGAGTTAGCGCCTGGTCGTGCAAGACACAAAGCTGGTCTTCGGCCCGATGCAGCAGCCGGCTTCGTACTGGATCATCGGCTTCCATCTCGGCGCGCGAATACGACATCAAAGTCGCATCGGTCAGCGCTTCGCACGACCCGTCGTACGCGCCGTCTGTCGCAAAGCCGCACACCCAACCGCGAGGAATGATCTCGAGGATTTGCCGGCGGCCATCCGGCAGTACGGTGAACAACATCAATGTGCCGTCCAACACTTCATAGAAACGACTCGCCGGCTCGCCCGAATGAAACACGGCTTGTCGCTTGGCGAACTTCATCGTGATGCCGGCGGGGATGACCCGACCGAAAGCTAGACCCGTCACCGATCGCGACGGAACACGTTTCGACGTACTCTGCGAAGCACTCAAATTGCCCTCTCACGAGCGCGAGACCAGCCATCTCTGCCCCGCCATTGGGAGCCAAGTATCCAACAGTGTAAGGCGGCAGGCGAAGAATCAACAAGGCGGTCGCGACGCTCGCGCGCAGGTTGGTTCCGCCGACGCGGAAAAATGCCGAATTTTGCACTTGCTCGCCGATACGGAAGGCCAATGTATGACACCGGACATTAGCCTTGCTTCGTCCTGTAAGGGGGCGCACCCTTGTCAAGGTGCGCACCCCGGTGGCTGCGCCATTTGAGCACGCCGATCCGATGGGCCCCGAACTGCTGGATCAGCACGTGCAAACGTTGCGATCCCGCGCCAATCGTTACCGAAAGATCGGCGCCCTGCTCGGCGAGTCCACAGCGGCCGCCAAGCTGGCCGAGCTTGCCTCTGAACTCGATGGAGCCATTGAGACCCTGGGTCGCGCGCGCAAAACGATTGGCGCGACCGTTGAGAGTTCGCACGAGCTTTGGGCGGCGCTGAACTTGAAGGCTCTTACGCCGCTCAAGACACACAACGCATCCGGCGCATCAAACGACGGCCAGACCGCGGCGGATTGGAGGAGCCTGTCGAAGTTATGGATCGAGGAAGCCGAAAGCTGCCGGGATCATCCGGACAAAGAGCTGCTCGCGGCACGCGCGTTCGAAATCGCTCAACTCGCAGAGCGGCTGGCTACGGATGCGGGTGCCTCCTGAACGCCTAGCCCCAGGACTTCGAAACCGCTTGGGCGATAGAAGACCGGCACCCGCCGCTCAATTGCCGTAGCTGACGCCGAGGCCCGCGCGGACGTCGTTCTGTATGCCGTAAGGTGCAATCGGATAACGCAAGCCGTTCTTCGCTAGCGCCTTCATGCCCTCGACGGCGATCCGCAAATGCGCCGGCGACAGCGCCATCAGCATCTCTTCGTCGGGGACGCCGCCATATCGCCGCTCCGCAAAACACGGCAACGACAGCGACGGCTCACCCGTCTTCAACGCGCGCCCCCAAGAATCAGCACACGCCGTTTCGCCGACGACGCTCCAATCGAAACGCTTGTAATTGCGATACTGCAAACCGTTGATGAGAATGATCATCTGCCCCGGCGTCGCGTAAACCAGACAAATGTCCGGCGGATCCAGCCGCCCCGAAGCCAACGGCGACACCGCCATCGCCTTGTATTTCCCGAACGGCACGACAGACAGCGCTTCCTGACGCGCCCGCGCGTCGTCGGCCGTCTCGTGCCAGACACCGACATAAGGCTTACCGCTCAACCACTCATCGTCCTGCGCCGAAAGACCGATCACCGCCCGGCACTGCGCGCCCGCAAGATCGTCGGCGGTCACACCGACCGTCCATCCCAAGCGCGAGCCCATCGACACGACCTGATCCGTCGTATGGATCGCCTTCGGCCGCCTGATCTTCGGGATCGCCGCCATGTCTTCGACGCGCTCGAAAAGCTTCATCGCGGTGACCGTCGTCTTCAGCCGCAACAAGGCGTTCAACTCATCGACGAGCGCTTGATAGGACATCGCGGTTCTCCGTATCGGTGCGAGCAGCTAGCGACACTCTTTCAGTTGGCGCACGCAGGCAAAAGTTCTATA
>JAEUMM010000442.1 GCA_016792645.1 Alphaproteobacteria bacterium
CGCGCGCAGGCTTTGATCCGGCGCATCGAAGAGGTGCGCGGCTCGCGCGTCGTGTGCGTGATCCATGGCGAGAACATGGAGAACGACCAGTTCAATTTCGCGGACCTCGAAGACGTGCTCTCGGCGCTGGTCGCCAGCGATCCGACGCGGCCGCTGGACATCATTCTCCACACGCAAGGCGGCAACTCGTTCGCGGGGCGGCAGATCGCGCGCGCGATCAAGGCGCACAGCGCGCGCAAGACGGTGTTCGTGCCGTACTTCGCGATGTCGGCGGGGACGCGCGTGGCGCTGGCGGCGGATCAGATCGTGATGGGCGCGCAGGCGACGCTGGGGCCGATCGATACGCAGCTCTACGGGATGCCGGCGCCGTCGATCCTACAGCTGTTGTCGTTGAAGCCGCAGGAAGCGATCAAGGACGAGTTCCTGATCCTCGCGGAAGAGGCGCGCAAGATCATGGCGGAGGGGCGCGCGACGGCGTGCGATCTGCTTGCCGGTACGTATTCGCTCGACGGCAGTTGCGCGATCGCGGACGAGATGATCGGCGGCAAGTGGTCGCATGGGTTTCCGATCATGTCGAATACGGCAAAGGCGCTTGGGCTCAACGTGTCCACGGATCTTCCCGACATCTTCTACGACCTCGTGCGCTGTTTCCGGCACGCAGGCGGGGAGGATCCGAGCGTGTTGTTCATTCCAAGGTAGTAAGCAGGGTGGAACTGTCCATCGCGTAACTGTGATGTTTCGCGCGCGGCGCGGCTTCACAAATTCGTCGCGTCGCCTTCGACGCGAAAAGCGTCGCTCCGGCGCATCAGCGCGGCGGGTTCGCGGCTGTGGAGGGAGCGAATGTCGTTGCGGGGCGTTTGGTTTCAACCTAGCGTCGGCGGTGTTGCTGTCGCGCGACTAGGACATGGTGTCATCACCCTGCACCGTACGGCGAACGATCGCAGCGGTCAGGGGACTGGGTTCTTGATCGGGGTTTGGTTTAAGGCTTGAGTTTATTCCTACGCCGCCTTGGCGGCGGCGCGTGCGGGTCGGCGGGGAACTTCGACATCATTTGCGGCGCGCAATCGGCTTTAGGCCGGATGGGGCGCTGCGTTTGAGCGAGTGCTTCGACAGGCATGCGGCTCGGCGGGGGTAAGTGGGCCGTATGCGTTATTGGGGAGTTGGGGTTTTATGGACTTGAACGTCATTCAGCAGGATCCGGCGATGATGGTCGCCGCGGCGGTGATCGGGATGGGGCTGCTCGGCCTTCTCGCGGAGGCCTTCTTCTCGTCCATGCGCCGTTCGCGCGCCGGTAAGTCGCCGATCATGGTGACGGGCGACGTGCCCGCGCCGGCGGCGGCGACATCCGCGCGCGTGGCGGCTGCGGCCGAGGTTACGCCTCCTGCTGCGGCGGCGCCGGAGTTGGTGTCCGATCTCGCGCCGATCGCGGCGTCGGAACCGCCGAAGGATCCGATTGCGGAACAGCGTCGCTTCTTTGCGACGCTGGGCGGCGCGCTGAACATCGACGAGTCCGCACCGTCGGCGCTTGCGGCGCTGCATGCGAACCTGACGTCCGAAGTCTTCATGGAACGCATGACGCTGGCCGCGAAGGCGTGGAAGCCGGATGGCTTTGCCGTCGGCGCGCGCGAGTTGACGCTGAAGGCCGACGGCACGCCGCCCGACACGGTGGCGAGCAAGGTTTTGGACGGCTATGACCATCTGAAAAACGGCCGCGTGAAAGACGCCTTGGCCTCGTTCCTGGCGGCGATCGACGAAGCGAACACTCAGGCGAGCGCCGATGCGGGGAACCCGTGGCCGCATGCGTGGTCGGCCTTCGCGTGGCGCGGCTTGGCGCTGATCGCCGAAGAGGCGGGCGACGTGCAGGCGACGCTGGCCGGCTTGAAGGTCGCGTACCAGTCGATGGTCAACGCGTTCCAGCTGACTCTCGAGGATCCCAAAGCCGCTTAAGCCTGTATGCTGTCTCCGACCGGAGGCTTGCATGACTGCGGCGCTTAGGGCCGGACTGTTCTACTTTATGATCGTCTTCGCGTCGGGCTTTGTGCTCGGCGCGTTGCGCGTTTTGGCGATCGCGCCGCGGCTTGGCGACATCGGCGCGGTGGCGGTCGAGCTGCCTTTGATGCTGACGCTGTCTTGGTTTGTGTGCGCCTGGATTGTTCGGCGGCAGGCGGTGCCGGCGGAGGCCGCGCCGCGTCTGGTGATGGGTTTGGCCGCGTTCGGGCTGGTCCTTGTGGCGGAGTCGGCGGTTTCGGTGCTGGCGTTCGGCCGGTCCTTCGGCGAGCATCTCGACGCCTATCGCGCGGCGGCGGCGCAGCTTGGCTTGGCGGCGCAGGCCGCTTTTGCGGCGTTTCCGCTGCTTCAGGCTTGGCTGCGGCGGGTGTGAGACGCCTGACAGGCGAAGCGCGAGCTGTGCTACACTTGGTCTATGACTTGGCGTGAAATGTTATTTGGCGGGCGGTCGCAAGAGGCGGTCGCTGCCGCCGCTCCGGTGGAGCCGGCGTCGCCGTCGGGCGGCAACGGCGGTGGTGCTGAGGGCGTGTATGCGCACGCTCCCGACAAGGAACTGCGCTCGTCGCAGCAGCACAGCTGGCTGTTCGATCAAGGCGTGGCGCACTGGAATCAGCATCGCGGCACGACGCCGTTCAAAGCGAATTTCGCGGGCCTCAACTTCGTCAAGGAAGCGGCGAAGACGCGGCTGTTCGGTAGGCCCGCAGACATCATCGGCGAAGAGCGCGTGTCGCTTGCCGGCGTGGATTGGCACGAGGCCGATTTGCAGGGCTGTACGTTGAGCAAAGCGGATCTGCGCCGCGCGAACTTGCGCGGGGCCAATTTGCGCAACGCGAACCTGGCCGGCGCGCTGCTCAACGGCGCGGATTTGACGGATGCGGACATGCGCGGCGCCAACCTTGAAGGCGCACAGTTGGCGCGGGCGACGCTGGCGCATGCGAACCTCGCGGGCGCGTCGCTTAAGAATGCGAATCTGGCGTGGACGGATCTGTCGCAGACGATCGTTGGCGCGAAGAACTTGGTGGAGGCGAACACCTTCGGCGTCTACTACGCGGGCATGCCGAAGTTTCAGCGGCGCGAGTATCCGCCGGTCGTCGCCTGGCCGACGCCGTTCGCGGGTCAACCGATGCCTGGCGGGACGCAACTGGTCTAGGCGCGGCGCCTTATCGTCATCGCGATGAGCGTTGCGACGATCGCCAGATTGAGCGCCGTGAGAGCGGCGAGCGTCGCGAGCGTGGCGTCCGAACCACACGATTCCAGCACCAGTGCGCCCGCCGTCGGCGCGGCGGCGCCGGCGATCAATGCGGGGCGCGCGAGGCGGCCCATCAGCGTCGCGTAACCGGACGCGCCGAAGAGGGCGAGCGGCACCGTTCCGCGCGCGATCGAGTGGATGCCGATGCCGGCGCCGTAGATCATCAACGCGAGGGCGATGACTGGCGTGCCCAACCACAGCAGCGTCAGCCCCAAGGCGATGAAGCCTGCCGATGCGGCGAGCGTCCAGATCGGGTGGTGATAGCGGCCGATCACCATCTCGACGATGCGGGCCGCGACTTGCGCCGGGCCGACCAGTGCGCCGAGCGCCACGGCGGCGGCAAGGGTGAGGTCGCGCATCTGCAGGATGGTCAGCAGGTGGACGGACGTGACCGACGTGATGAGCGCCGTCAGCGCGCCGTTCACGGCCAGAAGGAGGAACAGCAGCGGCGCGGCGGGCGCCGAGGGCTCGCCGTTCGCGGCGATCGTCGGCGCCTCGCGCATCGCCTCGCGCGGAAGCAGCAGAAGATATGTCGGGCAGGCGAGGGCGAGGTGGAGGCCGGCGTACACAAGGCACGCGCCGCGCCAGCCTTGCGTCTCCGCCAGGTAGGCGGTGAGGGGCCAGCAAGTGGTGCTGGCGAGGCCGCCGAAGAGCGTGATCGCGGTGATGGGGCCGCGCGCCGTGTCGCCGTAGAGCCGGCCCAGGGTCGAGAATACCGCATCGTAGAGGCCGGACGCCATGCCGAGGCCGATGACGATCCAGCCCGCGACGAACACGGCGAGATGCGGGGACATGGCGAGAAGCGTTAGACCCAACGCGAACAAAAGGGCGCTGGCCGCGAGTACGTTGCGGCCGCCGTTTCGATCGATCACGCGACCGATGCGCGGTGCGGCGATGCCCGACGTCAGCATGCCGAGCGACATCGCGCCGACGATCCAAGTCAGCGGCCAGCCCGTGTCAGCAGCTATCGGCTTCGCGAGTACAGCCAGCAGGTAGTAGGTTGAGCCCCAAGCGAGGATCTGGAACAGGCCCAGAGCGCCGACGATCACGCGGCGGTTCGTGGGCGTCGACGGATCGCTGACCGCGTTGTTCGTCATTTCCTGCGGTGAGACTCCATGTGGCGGCGAGGGCTCGGATTAGACCGATCATCTGCGCGGCGACAAAGGTGGCAATTGACGCAGGCGCGGTGACGCATTCATCGGCAGTGAAATGATGTCGTGTCCGTCTATGGGCGAACCGTCGTCATCGACTGCGGCTGATGCGCGGGAAGAAGGAACGTGATCGCGGCGCAGAGGGCCAGCATCGCGGCCGAGCCTGCGAGGCATCCCATGAGGCCTGCGAATTGATAGAGCGCGCCGGATAGGACGATGCCCATGAGGCGGCCGGCCGCGTTGGCGGCGTAGTAGAAGCCGACGGCCTCGGCGGCGTTCTCCGATCCCGCATAGGCCAAGATTAAGTAGGAGTGCAGCGACGAGTTGACGGCGAAGGGAATGCCGAAGAGCGCGAGGCCCGTGACGACGATGAGGTCGATGCGCTCGCCGGTCCAGGTTGCGACGGTGACGGCGAGGACTGCCGGAATGGCGGCGAGGATGAGAGCCCACATGCGCGCGGCGGGGACTTCGCGGCTGAGGCCGTCGGCGCTGCGGCTGACGAGCGACGGCGCGACAGCTTGGATGGCGCCATAGGCGATCGTCCAGGCGGCGAGGAAGCCGCCGATGCCGAGGAAGCTCCAGCCTTGCGCATAGAGGAAGACGGGGAGGCCGACGACGAACCAGACGTCGCGCGCGCCGAACATGA
>JAEUMM010000493.1 GCA_016792645.1 Alphaproteobacteria bacterium
ATCGCTGGCGACCAGCGCCGAGAGCACGTCTTCGAGGTCCGCGAAATTGAACTGGTCGTTCTCCATGTTCTCGCCATGGATCACGCACACGACGCGCGAGCCGCGCACCTCTTCGATGCGCCGGATCAAAGCCTGCGCGCGGTCGGCGGCCAACGCCGGAACCTGCACGCCCGCGTTCGCCAGCCACACCGACCGCGACGTCGACTTTGTGTACTGCGGAAACATCGCCGGCTCGCGCTCGGCGATCGCCGCCACGCCGCTGTCCAGAACGCCCACCGGCCCCGCATAACGCTGCCGCTCGCGATAGCTCTCGCCGCGCTGCTCGTCGCGCGACTTGTCGTCGAGATACGTGACGCTCGACATGTCCTTCTCGGTCGCGCGCCGGCACGAACGGACCAGCTCATAAACGTCGTTCGGCATGGTCAGCGAAACGTTGAGCCCCAACTCCTTCGCGATCGGCGCCGTGATCGCCCGGTCGCGCGACCACTTGCCCGACACCAGCTCGTCGGCCAGCTTGCAAACGCCCTGATGATCGCGCGCGTCGTCCATGAGTTCGCAGGTCAACCGCCGCGCCTCATCCAGCATCTTCTTGGCGATGTCGGCCGAAATGATCGTCTCGTCTTCAACGCGCTCGACCGACTTGCCCTTGATCCCCTGCAGCACCGACGACGCCGGCCCCGCCCCCACGAACGGATCGACCGGCGACATCGCCGAATGCGCGCTCATCACGATCTCGTCCGCCGCGAACGCCATGAACGTCGTCGAGCCGAGTGCGTAATAGGGAATGAACACCGTCGTCTTGCCGCGATGTGCCTTGATCGCCCGCGCGATCTGCTGCGAGGCACGGATCAACCCGCCAGCCGAATGCAGAATGATGTCGAGCGGCTTGTCCTTCGGCGCCTTGCGGATCGCCGTCAACGCGTCTTCGAGATCCAGAACGTCCAGCCAATTGCGCTTCGAATGCTCGCGATGAATGATCGCAATCACGCGCGACCCGCGCTTGGCCTCAAGCCGCGCCAAGATCTCGCGCGTAGACCCCGTCATGGTCAGCGCCGGCGCATCCAACGTGGAGGGAATGTCGCGCGTATCGAAGCGGGGCATCGCCTCGGTGATGAAGGTGCCGCGCCCGTGCGCCGCAAAACCCTCGTTCGCCGAAATCCCCTTGCCCCACCAGCGCTTCGCCGGCGGCGCAACAACAGGCCGCACGGGCGCCTGCGAAACCGGCGCCGGCAAAGCCAAAGGCTCCGGCATCGGCTGAGGCGCCGGACGCTGCTCGATCTCCGGACGCGGCGGCTCTAACCGGCGCGGCGCCTCCAACAGACGCGGCTCGGCGTAGCGCGGCTCCTCGTAATAGCGAGGCTCTTCATAGCGCGGCTCGCGCGGCTCATACGCGCGCGGCTGACGCGGATCGACATAGCGTGGATCCGCATGACGCTCCACATAACGCGGCTCGACATAACGCGGATCAGGCGCGTACCGCCGCTCCTCATACCGCGGATCATAATCGCGCCGGTCGGCATAGCGGTGTTCTGCATAACGTTCGTCGTACCGCGGCTCTTCATAGCGCGGCTCGACATAACGCGGATCGTGCTGGCGCGGCGGCTCGGCATAGCGCGGCTCGACATAACGCGGCTCGGGCCGCGCCAACGCGCGCGTCTGACGCTCCTGCTCGGCATAACGCTGCTCGAACGTCTGCGGCCCCGCTTGAACCGCAGGCGCCGGCACACGCGCCGCCTCCGCTACAGCCGAACGCGCATCGCGGTCCGAGAACGCGGTTTGCACCAACACCGTCGGCTGCGGCAGCACATCCTCGCCCGCTTCGCCGCGCGCGGGCTGCCCGCCACGCTTGAACAGCGCGACGACAAGCAGCACCAGCGAAACGAAGATGCATCCGCCCGCGATCGCATACGCGGGCCACGACGGTCCTGCCGCTACAGCAAGAGCGTTCCACCCGCTAACGAACGCATCGGCGATGCGTGAGAGGACGACCCAAACGTCCACGCTACCCAAACCCCAAAATCTCAAAGCGGCGACCCAGCACGCCAGTCCAAGATCGCCATTACACAACCACGCCGGAACCGCGGAAGAAAGCGGTCAAGCCAACACAACGCGTCTTAATCTTGACGGCGCGAGAGCCCGCTAACCACTTCCCCGCGCAATCCTCAACCAGTGAGTGCAGCGGTTGCGAAAACCATGCAATCCGATCCGTCACACCGTCACATCGGCGGCCTTCCGCCGTTTCTGCCATCACGCATCCATCACACTGCCGTCACATCCATCACGCGTGCCGTCACAGCGATCCGGCTGCCCCAAAACGGGACGCCGCCCTCCAGGAGCACGCCAGCAAACGCCGATGGACGTTGACGGCCATCGAGAGACGCAAGAGCAGTGAAGGAATGCGTCTTTATAGCTGAATTCGCCCGAAAACTCAACGAGAAATCACTATGTCCCCGTATTAGGCTGAAGGCGCCGCACGACGCCCGCGCTCCCAGACTGCGCCGCAGAGAATCTCAATTCACCTGACGGTCGCGCCCCGCCCAATACGGCGCGCGCAGTTCGCGCTTTAAAATCTTGCCCGTCGGGTTGCGCGGCAAGGCCGCGATGAAGTCCACCGTCTTCGGGCATTTGTACGCCGCGATGCGCGCGCGGGCGAAGCCGATGATGTCGTCGGGCGTCGCGCTCGCGCCGGGCTTCAGCACGATGATCGCCTTCACCGCCTCGCCCCACTGGTCGTCGGGCACGCCGATGACGGCGACGTCGGCGACGGCGGGATGTCCGAAGATCGCGCTCTCGACCTCCGCGCCATAGACGTTCTCGCCGCCCGACACGATCATGTCTTTGACGCGGTCGTGAATGAACACATAGCCGTCGGCGTCGACGTAGCCCGCATCGCCCGAATGCACCCAGCCGTCGGCGTCCAGCGTCTTGGCCGTCTCTTTCGCCAGATTCCAATAGCCCTTCATGTTCTGAACCGAGCGGATGCACACCTCGCCGATTTCGCCGGTCTTCAACGCCCGGCCCTCAGCGTCGATGATCTTGATCTCCGTGCCCGGCATCGGCTTGCCGGCGGAGCGCATGCGTCGGTTGCCTTGCGGGTCGTGATCCTCCGCCGGCAGATAGGTGATGGCGCCGTTCGTCTCCGTCATCCCGTAGACCTGAACGAAGCCGCACTTCATCACCTGCATCGCGTTCTTGAGCAGCTCCAGCGGTATGGGCGAGGCGCCGTAGAGCACATACTTCAACGACGAAAAATCCGTCGTCGCCGCCGCCGGATGTTCGACCGTGAACTTGATCGCCGCCGGCACCAGAACAATCTTGCTCACGCGCTCCGCCGCGATCGTCTCCAGCACGACGTGCGGCACGAACTCGGACAGCACGATATTCTTCGCACCGTTGTAGAGCCCGGCAAACCCCCACCCAGCCCCCGCGACATGGAACACGGGCATGGTGACC
>JAEUMM010000001.1 GCA_016792645.1 Alphaproteobacteria bacterium
CTTCAACGTCATCCCGGCGATCGGCCAAGTCATCACCAACGACCGCGCGTCGTATCAGTACCTGGTCGAAAGCATCCGCCGCTTCCCGCCGCAAAAGAAATTCGCCGACATGATCGAAGCCGCCCGCTTCACCCAGGTGAAGTGGCGTGACCTCTCAGCCGGCATCGCCGCCATGCACTCCGGCTGGAAGTTCTGATGGCCAGCGCGATCTCCAAGATCCGCCGCCTCCTGCGCGCTGCCCGCGTGCTAGGCCACCACGGCGTCTTGCCGCCACCCGAATGGGCCGCGATGGCCCCGCCCGAAGCGCGCTTCCTCGGCCTCATCTTCCGCAAGAGAAAGGCCAACATGCACGGCCGCACGGGCGAGCGCCTCGCCCGCGCCCTCACCGACCTCGGCCCCGCCTACATCAAAGCCGGACAATTCCTCGCCACACGCCCCGACATCATCGGTAGTGAAATCGCGCGCGATCTTTCCGAGTTGCAAGACCGCATGCCGCCCTTCCCGCGCGTCGAAGCCGAACGCATTCTTCGCGAAGAACTAGATCCGGCGCAGATCGCGCGCCTCGGCAACATCGGCGAAGCCGTCGCCGCCGCCTCGATCGCGCAAGTCCACAAAGTCACGCTGAAGGCGGCGAAAGAAGGCGACCCGCCGCAATACCGCGCGCTAAAAATCCTGCGCCCGGGCGTCGACATCGAATTCGCGCGCGAACTCGAAGCCCACGCCTGGGCCGCGCGGATGGCCGAACGCACCGGCGGCGACATGCGCCGCATGAAGCCGACAGCCCTCGTCGACACGCTCGCCCGCTCCGTCGCCATCGAGATGGATTTGCGCCTGGAAGCGGCAGCCGCCGCCGAACTCGCCGCGAACACCGCCCGCGACGACGACTTCCGCGTGCCCATCGTCGACTGGGATTTCACCACCCGCCGCGTCCTCGCCACCGAATGGATGGACGCGACGCCGCTCAAAGACATCGACGCCCTACGCGCGCAAGGCCACGACCTGAAGCGCCTCGCGACCAGCGTCATCCAAAACTTCCTGAAGCACGCGCTGCGCGACGGCTTCTTCCACGCCGACATGCACCCGGGAAATCTCTTCGTCGACAGCCAAGGCCGCCTGGTCGCCGTCGACTTCGGCATCATGGGCCGCCTCGACGCGATCTCGCGCCGCTTCATGGCCGAAACGCTCGCAGGCTTCCTCGCGCGCGATTACCGTCGCGTCGCCGACATTCACCTGCAGATCGGCTTCGTCCCACCGCGCCACCACGTCGACGATTTCGCCCAAGCCCTGCGCGCGATCGGCGAACCGATCTTCGGCCGCCCGGCCAGCAACATGTCGATGGCGCGTCTGCTGACCCAACTCTTCGAAGTCACGCGCCTCTTCGACATGGAGATGCAGCCCCAACTCGTGATGCTGCAAAAGACGATGGTCGTCGTCGAAGGCGTCGCCCGCCAACTCGACCCCGAACACTCGATCTGGGAGTCCGCCCGCCCCGTCGTCGAACAATGGATGATCGACTCCATCGGCCCACAAGCACGCATCAAAGAAGCGTCCGAAGGCCTCTCGACCCTGGGCCGCGCCATCGCCGCCTTCCCGGAGGTCCTGCGCAACGCCGAACAGATCGCGGCCCAGCTTTCGACCGGTGGCATCAAACTGCACCCGGATTCCACACAAGCCATCGCCGAAGCCGAGGTCCGGCGCACCGCCCACGTCCGCTGGGCCATCTGGATCGGCGCCGCAGCCCTCGCCGCCATCGCCATCGCGCAGTTCTAACACGTGTGGCAATTCAGGGACTTAGCCCTTCCCTCACCATCACATAAAGTTTCTACACCCCTTGTCGGGGATTAGTGTAATTTCCATCTAACAGTAGGAATTGGAGCAGTCCGTGCTGGCTGGGAAACGAATTCTGCTCGTCATTGGTGG
>JAEUMM010000003.1 GCA_016792645.1 Alphaproteobacteria bacterium
CGGCAAGTCCACGCTTGCCGACCGCCTCATCGAGTTTTGCGGCGCCCTCGAGGCGCGCGAGATGAAGGCGCAGGTGCTCGATTCCATGGACATCGAGCGCGAGCGCGGGATCACCATCAAGGCGCAGACCGTCCGGCTGAACTATCCGGCGAAGGACGGGAAGACGTATCTGTTGAACCTGATGGATACGCCGGGGCACGTCGACTTTGCGTATGAGGTTTCGCGGTGTCTGGCGGCGTGCGAAGGCGCGCTGCTGGTCGTCGACGCCAGCCAAGGTGTGGAAGCGCAGACGCTCGCCAACGTTTATCAGGCGATCGATGCTGGGCTCGACATCGTGCCGGTGCTCAACAAGATCGACCTGCCCGCTGCCGAGCCGGAACGCATTCGCCAGCAGATCGAGGACGTGATCGGGATCGACGCGTCCGAGGCGGTGTTGATCTCGGCTAAGACCGGCATCGGCATCGGCGACGTGCTCGAGGCCGTGGTCACGCGCTTGCCGCCGCCGAAGGGCGACATTGCGAAGCCGCTGAAGGCGTTGTTGGTCGACAGCTGGTACGACGCGTATCTGGGCGTCGTCGTGTTGTTCCGCGTCGTCGACGGCGAGATCAAGAAGGGTCAGAAGATCCGCATGATGGCGGCGAACGCCGTCTATGAGGTCGATCGCGTCGGCGTGTTCAATCCGAAGCGGACGGCGGTGGATAAGCTTGGGCCGGGCGAGGTTGGGTTTCTGACCGCCGCGATCAAGCAGGTGGCCGATACGAAGATCGGCGACACGATTACCGACGAGCGCAAGGGCACGGAAGAACCCCTGCCCGGCTTTAAGCCGGCGCAGCAGGTGGTGTTCTGCGGTCTGTTCCCGGTCGATGCAGCCGAATTCGAAGAGTTGCGCGAGGCGATCCAGAAATTGGCGCTGAACGACGCGAGCTTTTCGTATGAAACGGAAACGTCGGCGGCGTTGGGTTTCGGGTTTCGCTGCGGGTTCTTAGGGCTGCTGCATCTCGACATCATTCGCGAGCGGTTGGAGCGGGAGTTCAATCTCACGCTGATCACGACGGCGCCGTCGGTGATCTACCGCATTTATCTGACCAACGGCGACATGGTCGAGTTGCACAATCCGGCCGACATGCCGGACGTGGTGCGCATCGAGCGGATCGAAGAGCCGTGGATTCGCGCGACCATCCTGACGCCGGACGAGTATCTGGGGTCGGTGCTGAAGCTGTGCGAGGACCGGCGCGGGCGGCAGGTGGATCTCACCTATGCGGGCAACCGGGCGCTGGTGAAGTATGATTTGCCGCTCAACGAGGTGGTGTTCGATTTCTACGACCGTTTGAAGTCGGTGAGCCGCGGGTATGCGAGCTTCGACTATCACATCGAGGGCTATGAAAAGGGCGACCTCGTGAAGATGTCGATCCTGGTCAACGCCGAGCCGGTCGACGCGCTGTCCATGATCGTGAACCGCCAGCGCGCCGAAATGCGCGGCCGGGTGATGTGCGAGAAGCTGAAGGATTTGATCCCGCAGCATCTGTTCCAGATCCCGATCCAGGCCGCGATCGGCGGCAAGGTGATCGCGCGCGAGACGATCAAGGCGATGCGCAAGGACGTGACGGCGAAGTGCTACGGCGGCGATATTTCGCGCAAGCGAAAGCTGCTCGACAAGCAGAAGGAAGGCAAAAAGAAGATGCGGGAGTTCGGCTCGGTCGAAATCCCGCAGGAGGCCTTCATCGCGGCGCTGAAGATGGACGAGAACTAAGTAGCCTGTCAGTTCGTATCGAAGCGGCGAAACCAGACAACGGCATCGGCATCGCGCTCGGCGGCGCGGCCGGTGATAGTGTGTTTCTCGCCATGAAAGATCTTCAACTCGTAGGGCTTGCCTAGGCGCTCAAGCGCGGCGGCCAAGTCCATCGCCTGAAGCGGCGAGACGTCGCCGTCGTCCGCCCCGTTCATGATCAGCACTGGGGCGTTGATCTTCTCCGGCCAACGGATCGCGGAGCGCGCGGCGACGATCTCAACCTCGTTCGCAGGGAAGCCCGGCCAAATTTGCGGTGCGATCGCGCGGGCGGGCTTGCCTTCGCCGATGAACGTCGAAAGGTCGGTGATCGTTCCGTAAACCGCGATTGCGCGCGTTGGAAAGGCGTTCTTCGCAGCCAGCAAGCTCATGATGCCGCCGCGGGATTCGCCGTACAAGAAGAGTCGTCCGACGTCGGCGTAGGGGAGTTCGCGCAGTACAGGCACGATGTTGAAGAGATCGGCAAGCTCGGCGCCTCCCATCTCGTCATGACCGGCGGCGCCGCCGCTGCCGCGATACATCGGTGCGATCACGAGATAGCCCTGTTCGGCGAACCTGCGGCCGGGCATCAGAACCTCGGGCGCGAAATGATCGCGTGTGTAACTGCCACGGTTGAAGATGACGACCGGCATGCGTTGCGCCGGCGCCCTCGCGGGACGATAGAGGTAGGCGAAGACCAGGAGCCTGTCGCTGTTGTACGCCACGCGCTCCATGACGAAGCGGCGATCTGCGATGGCTTGCGCATAAGACTCAGGCGACGGCGCGTACCGCCCGATCCCCCTGTACTCGTCGTAGGCGGGAAAGACGACAGGATCGATTCGCACGATGGCGTTGGCGTGCGCGTCGATGACCGTCAGCGCGACGATGAGCGCGAACGCGCCGAGACGGATTGCGGACATATGCTTCTCTCCCCTGTGCCAAGCCAATAGCGCAGCCGTACTAAGGACGGGGTCAACTCTTTGCGAGGATTTCGCGGCATTCTGGCTGTCCGATGTCGGACGGGGCCATCCGCGGTCGTCGAAATTACTTGGTCAGTTCGTAGGTTCACGACGTATCCGCGGCGGTCGAGAACCGCTGTTTACACTGACCCCAATTCTCGCTCGCTAAGATGTCGATCCTGGTCAATGCCGAACCGGTCGATGCGCTGTCGATGATCGTGAACTGCCAGCGCGCGGAGATGCGCGGCCGCATGATCGGCGGCAAGGTGATCGCGCGCGAGACGATCAAGGCGATGCGCAAGGACGGGACGGCGAAGTGCTATGGCGGCGACATCTCGCGCAAGCGCAAGCTGCTGGACAAGCAGAAGGAAGGCAAAAAGAAGATGCGGGAGTTCGGCTCGGTCGAAATTCCGCAGGAGGCCTTCATCGCCGCGTTGAAGATGGACGAGAATTAGCACCCGCTTGTTCGTCATGGCCGGGCTTGACCCGGCCACCCAGTGACCGCGCGTCTGCGCGGTCGTGAAATTGAAACATCACCAGTGAGTCTTGAGCGCGAACGGACGTT
>JAEUMM010000021.1 GCA_016792645.1 Alphaproteobacteria bacterium
GCGGTTTGGGGCGATGACGACCACTCGGCCGGCTGGCGTTAGGATGCGCCAGACCTGACGCAGGAAGGGACGCAGCGCTTCTGTGTTTTCGAGGATGTGGGCGACGATGACGCGATCGAACGACGCGTCAGGCAGCGGCAGTGTCGTTTCATCCGCCAGGGCGACGACGTTAGCGGCTTGGCCGGGCCAGGCGGTGACGCCTTGTTGCGCCGGCATGATGGCGACGGTGCGCTCGGCTTCGCTTTGGAAGGGCTGCAGGTAGGGCGTGGCAAAGCCGAGGCCCAAGACCGAGAGGCCGCGCACGTTGGGCCAGACTTCGCGCAGGCGTTCGCGGATCAGGCGGCGCGAGATGCGGCCCATGGGTCCGTCGTAGAAGGACTGAAGGTCGCCGACGTCGAGATGCATCCCGCGATCAGCCGTCCTGGCCGGCGGCTGTCTTCTTCTTCAGATGCGTGATCCAGCGCGGGTGGACGTTGGCGAGCGGGAAATAAATGAAGACGTCCACAGTGCCGAACTGATGATCGATGAAGGCGCCGTCGCCGATCTTCGCGCCGGAGCGGATATAACCCTTTATCAGCGGCGGCAGGGCGCGCAGCGCCTCAGCCTCGTCGATCCGATCCTTGGGGATCATGTCCATCGACACGTAGTGGTCCTTCAGAGCGCGCACGGTTTCGCCGGGCGGCGATCGATGGAAGTGATGGAGGTAGGAGAGTTCGAGCGCGTGCGCCTTCGGGTCGGTGCCGGGAAACGAGGCGCAGCCGAACATGATGCTGACGTCGTGTTTGATGACGTAGACGAGCAGCGCCCGCCACAGCAGCTGCATGGTCGGGCCGGTGCGGTAGTCTTCGCGCACGCAGGAGCGGCCGAGTTCCAAGATGCGCTGACCCGCGCGGGCCTTCAGCAGATCGGCGATGTCGAACTCGCCGGCGGTGTAGAAGCCCGTCGGCGATCTAGCGGCCGCGTATTCGCGCATCAACCGGTAGGTCGCGATGACCGCGCCGTCTTCCTTGTCGACGATGAGGAGGTGTTCGCAGATTGGGTCGTACTCGTCGAAATCGCGGCCGGCCGCCGCCATCTCGGGCGAGGGTATGGCGCTCATTTCGCGGTAGAAAATGTCGTAGCGCAGACGCTGGGCCGCTTCCACTTCGGCGGGTGTGGTCGCCAGGCGCGCTTCAAGCGTGCCTGAGCTGTCCAGCACAGCGCTGCCTTTGGTTTTGGTCTCGCTCAACGCCGCCTCGTGCGGGGACATACTGGTTGGTCGTTATGCGGCAAGTGCGAACTGTCCTGCCGTTGGATTGAGCCCCGTAATCTACGGGAGGCGGCGGGCCGTGGCAAACGCGGGAACTTAAGCTTTAGTCCAAGAGTTGGCTCGCGAGTTCGTTGGAGGTTCGCGGATTCGTGTCGCCCGGGACGCGGCGTGCTTCGCGGCGCATGAGCCACCAGAGAAGCACAAGGCCCGGTATCGCGAGGACCGTTGCGATGACGTAGTACCAGACCCAGCCGAACGCCGCGACGGTATAGCCTGCGGGCGCCGAGAGCGTCACGCGCGCCTGGTTCGCAAGCGACGACAATAGCGCGTATTGCGTGGCGGTGTAGCTTCGATTGCCACAGAGCATGGACAGGTACGCTACAAACGCGGCGCCGCCTATGCCCGTCGCCAGGTTCTCGACCCCGACCGAGCCGGCAAGCGCGGCAAAGGCGATAGACCCTTGGATGCCGCCCGCGTTGATCGCCTCGAACGTGATCTTCCTTGCGCCTTCGGCGTCGGCGACGCCGATCGCTTCCACGATGCCCGGCAAGGCGAGCGCGGGCCAGATGAAGATCAGATTGGTCGCCATCTGCAGAATGCCGCCGATCCAAAGCGCGCGCATGATGCCGTAGCGGTTGGCGATGATCCCGCCGATATAACCGCCGATGATCACCGTGAAGACGGCGAACGGCCATTGGATGATGCCGTAGGTCGCCTTCTCGAAACCGTGCGTGAGGAAGAAGTACGTTCGCAGTTCGGACGTGAACGCGTCGCCGAGCTTGAAAAGAATGACGAGAAGAAGGATCGCCCACCAGACGTCTTTGCGCAGGAAGTCGGTGAACGGCTCGATCACGGCGCTGCGGAAGCGGGCCTTGAAGCTGCGTTCGAAGCGCGCCTTTTGACCCTCCCATGATTCCGGGGCCAGTAACGTGCCGACGATGCCCACGCTCATGAAGGCGGCTATGGTCAGATAGCCGATCGACCATGCGTCCTGACGTGGGAGGCCCGAGTATTCGAGCGCGCTGACGAAGGCGACGGCGCCGGTGAACGACAGCATCATCGCCGTGCGGTAGGCGGCGTTGTAGTTCGCGAAACCGGCGGTGAGTTCGCTTTCCTTCAGCGCCTCGATCCGGTAGGCGTCGATGACGACATCCTGGGAGGCCGAGAAGAAGGCGACCAGCGCGGCGACGGCCGCGACTGCGATCTTGCTTTCGCTCGGGTCGACGAAAGCGAGACCCGCGATCGCGAACGTCAAGCAGATTTGGATCAAGAGCAGCCAAGACCGGCGGTGACCGAGCCAGCGGCTGAGGACGGGAATCGGAATGCCGTCGATCGCGGGTGCCCAGAGGAACTTCCAGCCATAGGCCAAGGCGACAAGACCGAACAGGCCCACCTCTTCGACCGACACCTTGCTCTCGGTCAGCCACGCCTGAAGCGTGGAACTGGTCATGTTGTAGGGAAGGCCGGCTGAGAAGCCGAACACAAACATCAAGGCGACGCGCGGGCGGAAGTAGACGGCGAGAGCGTCCCACATCGTGCCCTTTGGTCCGTTCGCGGCGCCTTCTGTCATGCCGTCCTCGTTCGTCGACGCACCGCGTACTGACGGGCGGCCGGATCAGACTCGGCCAGCACCCTATTTGTCAAATACCAGCACAGAGATGAAAG
>JAEUMM010000031.1 GCA_016792645.1 Alphaproteobacteria bacterium
CGAGCTCGTCTGAAAATCGCGGGCGAGCTGAACCCGCGGCGCTGCTTTTGCGCCGCCATCACGGCCGAACTCTAACCAGAAAGCCCTATTTCCGTCGCAATGCCCATGCTCAAATTCCGCACGAGCGACGGCAACGGGGCATGGGGATCATGCATCTTCGAACGATCATGCGCGGCGCGGGCGTCATCGCCGCCACGCTCGCGGCCGTCATGCTCGGATGGACAAGCGCGGGACTTCAGCCCATCGCCCCCACAGCCTTCCTCGCCGCCGAAGCCGCGCTGAGCGCGGCCCTCGCCCCGGTCGAAACATTCCTCCTGCGTCCGGCCCTCGACGCACTCGTACCGTGGACCGGTGCACGCGATCTTGCGCCCCATTGGAAGCACATCTTCATCCTCACCTGGTTCACCATCGCGACCTTCGTCTTGGCAACGGAGCGCTGGATGGCCGCCTCGCCGTTTGGCATCGTTTGGGGCGGCGTGGGCGCGCTCGTCGCCGGCGCCGCAGCCGGCACTATGGCGCTCAGCGATCCTTACCTCACGCTCGCGGTCGGAGCGGGTTTTATAGTTTTCGCAATCGTTGCCGCGGTTTGGGAATTCGCGACCGATCTCGAACGCCAAGAGCAGTGGAACACATTGTGGCTGCTCGCCATCCTACCGGTCTTCTATGCTCTGTTCCTTTTGTTGGTGCCCGAGGCCGCGTCGATCCCGATGTTCGGCCCCAACGACAACCTCAAGCCGTTCAGCTTCCACAGCACCGCCGGCTTCTGGCTCTACTGGACCGCCCTATACCTCGGCTTCGGCTTCTACGATCAGGGAAGCGAAGGCGACACGCTCATGCGCCGCTGGCTGACCTCACCCTTCACCCGCGCCGGACTCTCGGCGCTCGCCGTCGCCGCTCTCACGGCGTTGGCGCTGGCGCCCGCGTTGACCTATTAAAAGCATCGCGTCCGTGGGGGCGAGAAATTTGAACTGACCGTTCGCAGGTTCAACGCTTCAGTTTGAACGCCTCGCCCTCATACGTCCGCACGGCATTGCCGCGCTCCAGTTGATGGTTCTGCGCCCACAGCGCCGACTTGCCGTCCGCGACCTCCCGCTCGCGCCGCTCAGACAACATCAGCGCGAGCTTCAGCCGCGCCACCTTCTTGTTGGCATGCTGTGATCGCTGATCTTGCGACACCGTAATCAGACCGCTCGGCGCGTGCGTCGCCCGAACCGCGCTGTCCGTCTTGTTGACGTGTTGGCCGCCGGGGCCGGAGGCGCGCATCGTTTGGTAGACGATGTCGCGCTCTTGCAGGTCGGGCGTGTCTTCGATCTCGGACACGCCGTTGACGCCGACGAACCAGTTCCGGCGCTTGTGCGTCGGTCGGAACGGGCTCGAGCCGATCCAGCGCACTGTGCCCGTGCGCGCGGCGGCGAACGTCTCCGCCGCATCGCCCTCGACGCGCAGCATGATGGACGGGCAGGGGCCGTCGAACGGTTCGACCGGCGCGCACACTAACCCGTCCTTCGCCGCTTCCCGGCAAAACGCGTCGGCAAGTTTCGCGACCACCCATTCGCATTCGGCCGGGCCCCGACCCGCCGTGATGTGGAGAATGATCCCGCTCATACGCGCCGCGTCTTGTACGTGATGAGCGGGCGCAGCGTGGCGACGACGTCGATCAGCTCCGCCGCCGTCAGGTCGTGGATCACCTGGTGAATGTCTTTGTACGCTTGCGGCGCCTCCTCATAGATCAGCTCCCGGTCTTCGCAGATGACGCGGCTGCCGATCTTCGTGCGCTGCATGTCGGCGACGGTGAAGCGGCGGTTGAGCTTCGCCTTCGCCTCGCTGCGGCTCCACTTCCGCCCCGCGCCATGCGCCAGCGAATGCAGCGCGCGATCCGCCTTCTCAAGCCGCGGCTGCACAACATACGTCACGTCGCCGCGCGATCCGGGCACGACGATCAGCCCGCGATCGCCCGGCGCCGCACCCTTGCGATGCAGCCAGCCGCCGTCATGCGGCGTGACGCTGTTGTGGCAGATGTCGATCCGCCGCTCGCCGCTCATGCCGAGCCGCTCGAAGAAACGCGCCGCGATGATCTTGCGGTTCAACACGGCCCACGCGACCGCCTGATCGTGCTCGTGCAAATACGCCGTACACGGATCGCTGCCCACGGTCAGCGGCCGAACATTCTGCCGCTCTAGCTGCCGCTCCAAAATGATGTGGCCAAGACCGCGCGATCCGCTATGCACCATCAGGTAGACGCAATCGCGGCTCAGCTCCGCCGCATCGAACGCCGCCTGATCCGCGATGTCGTCGATGCAGAGGATTTCGGCGAAGTGATTGCCGCCGCCGATGCTACCCAACGAACCGCCCATCAGATCGGCCGGCAAGCCCGCCTCCGCGAGCGCCGCTTCGCCGTCGCCCGACCAAGGCTCTTCAAATCCGGTCAGCCGCTTCTCCGCCGCATCGGGCTTGAACCGCCGCGCCGGCGTATCGCTCGCCCACAGCCCCATCCCGCAGCCGATGTCGCTGCCGACAAGGTGCGGATAGACATGGCTACGCGACCAGAACGCAGCCCCGACCGCAATGCCGCGGCCCGCGTGCAGATCCGGCAACCCGACGACCCGCTCGATCCCCTCAAGTAAAGCCGATTGGTGAAGCTGATCGATCGCCGTCTGCTCGATCCAACTGCGATCGGATGCAATGATCTCAACGTGTGCTTTGGTCACGACCATGCCTCCCCGAATGAGAGGAAAGCCGCAGGCGAGATCAGACGGAATTCATTCAGGCGGCGAGAGCCGCCCTCACAGGAAGTGCCCATGATGTTTGTTCCAGAACGGAAGGGAAATTGAGAGTGCTAAGGCTGTTGGCAGTTGCTGCACGCATGACGCACTCCTTTCCTGTTCGAGAGACAAAC
>JAEUMM010000059.1 GCA_016792645.1 Alphaproteobacteria bacterium
GGCCGGTGGAACACGCCGGGCATCTGCTGCACCTCGGCAATCGCCTCGTTGACGGAATCCCACGTCACGTCGGCGACATCCTGGCCGTCGATCAGAATACGCCCGCCCTGCGGCTCGAACTGACGCCTGAGCAGCTTCACCAGCGTGGACTTGCCCGCACCCGACTTACCGACCAACCCGACTTTCTCGCCCGCCTTGATGCGCAGATTCAGCCCCTGAAACACCGGATGCCCGTCCGAATGCGAGAACGAGATGTTCTCGAACACGATCTCACCCTGTTTCACGACGGCGGGCTTCGCATCCGGCTTGTCCTGAATCTCATGCACCTGAGTCACGAGTTCCAGCGCCTCGGCCAACGTTCCGAGTTGCTCGAAAAAATCAAGCATCCGGTACGACAATTCCTGCACCGAGCGAGCAATCATCGTCCCTAAGAAAAAGATCATCGTGAACGCACCGACCGTGATCGCGCCTGACAGCGTATCGCCAATCGCAACGACGACGAGCCCCATCAACAGCACCAGCATCGCCGTCGACATGAAGAGCCGCATGACGATCAGAAACCAGCGCAACGACTGCGACGCGTTCATCTCATCGGCCAGAAACCGTGACAAGAACTGCCGCTCAAAGGCCGCTTGTGCAAACGCGCGAACAAGATCCGAATTCGAAATCGCATCGATCAGCCGCCCGGTCGAAGTCGACACCTCGTCCGAAAACGCCTTCGACAGCACGACGCACCGCCGCGCCAGCCACGTCACCACCGCCAAATACACGGCTGTCCACCCGAACAAGAACGCCGCGTAAGTGCCGCTCTGCATCGCAAGCAACACGCCGCCGACCGCGAGCAGCACAATGATGCGCACGCTGTCGAACGCCAGCATGCTCAAGAGCGACACCGTCGCCTGCCCCGCCTGCTTGATCTTCTGCCCGAGCTTCCCCGCAAAATTCTCTTGGAAGTACCGCGGACTGTGGCCCAGCATGTAGGCGAACAAATACTTCTGCGCCAACGCCCGCATACGGGGGCTCATGTAAATGTCGATCGCCTCGGCTCCACGCACGATCAACGCCGGCAAGTACCAAACCGCAGCGAACATCGCGACGAAGACAGCGATGCCTGTCCACTCATGCGAGCCGCTCTTCGCCGCCGCCGTCAGCGCATCGATCAGCTGCTTCAGCACGTAAGGCATCATCGCCTCGACGACGGTCGCCGCTGCAACGAAGCCGATGAACACCGCCACGCGACCCCGATAATGCCGCGACACGAGGAAGCCCAAGAACGCGAACGGCGTCCCCGGCACGCGCACGCCCTTGCCGACTTCAGGCAACGCTTCGCTCTCCGGCTCCTGCGTCAGCAGGCTCGCCGCGAATCGCTGCTTCTTATGGCGGCCCTGCGGGGACACAGCCATGACTTGGGCCACTCGGTTTCGGTGATTGGGCCGGGAGGAATACGCCCGCCCGCGCGACGTTTCTAGGGGGTGGAAGCGCCCGCAATGGCCTCATGGTGAGATAGGTCACGCATTGTGGCCTCAGGTCCGCACAGCGCGCACGCGGGATCGGGCTTCACCCGAACGGTCCGGAAAGCCGCGGAAAGCCCATCATACAGCATCAACCGCCCGGCCATCGTCTCGCCGATCCCCAGGATTTCCTTGATCGCCTCCAACGCCTGCAGCGACCCCATGACGCCGGTCAGCGCCCCCAAAATCCCAGCCTCCGAACACGACGGCACAGTCCCGGCGGGCGGCGCCTCCGGAAACAAACAGCGATAGCAGGGAAAGGCGCGCTTTCCATCGACATGCACATGCGCCTTGAACACCGCAAGCTGCCCATCGAACTGCCCAACAGCGGCCGACACCAAAGTCCGCGCGCCGAGGAAGCACGCATCGTTGACCAAGAACCGCGTCGCAAAATTATCCGAGCCGTCGAGCACGACATCGTAATTGCGAACAAGTTCGAGCGCGTTATGCGCATTGATCCGCGTCGCATGCCGATTGATATGCGTATCCGGATTGATCGCCCGCGCGCTCTCCGACGCACTCTCGACCTTCAACCGCCCGACATCCTGCGTCCGATGAGCAATCTGCCGCTGAAGATTGGAAAGCGAAACCTCATCATCATCGACAAGCCCAATCGTCCCCACACCCGCCGCCGAAAGGTAAAGCAACGCCGGAGACCCAAGCCCACCCGCACCGATGATCAGAACACGCGCGCTCGCCAACCGCGCCTGCCCCGCACCACCCACCTCACGAAGGATGATGTGCCGTGCGTACCGCTCAAGTTGGTCGTCGGAAAGAGCCATAGAGAGATACTAGGCGCAGGCACGCCGAAAAGCACCTTGTCATCCCGGAAGCTAGACGCGTCCAAATGCGCAGCATTTGGGTAACGCGTCTTGCTGTCCGGGACCCAGGGCCCCCGCGCAAACGTTGGTGCGCTAACCCTGGGTCCCGGACAGTAAGTCTCGCAAGA
>JAEUMM010000065.1 GCA_016792645.1 Alphaproteobacteria bacterium
GCGCAGGTCGCGGATGATCTCGATGCGCTCCAGCGTTTCGATGTCGGAGTGCATGTAGCGCACGCGGATGCCTTGATCGTGCAGGTATTCGGTGAGGTCTTCGGCCATCTTCTTCGTCAGGACCGTGACGAGCGAGCGGTAGCCTTTGGCGGCCACGTCTTTGCATTCGGCGACGAGGTCGTCGACCTGGTGCTCGATGGGGCGGATGATGACGGGCGGGTCGATGAGACCGGTCGGGCGGATGACTTGTTCGACGAAGACGCCGCCGGTGCGTTCCATCTCCCATGAGCCGGGTGTAGCGGAGACGCTGACCGTTTGCGTGCGCATCGCGTCCCACTCTTCGAATTTGAGCGGGCGGTTGTCGATGCATGAGGGCAGGCGGAAGCCGTATTCGGCGAGCGTGAATTTGCGCCGGAAGTCGCCTCTGTACATGCCGCCGATTTGCGGGATGGTGACGTGGCTTTCGTCGGCGAAGACGATGGCGTTGTCGGGGATGTATTCGAACATGGTCGGCGGCGGCTCGCCCGGTTTGCGGCCGGTGAGCCAACGCGAATAGTTTTCGATGCCGGGGCAGGAGCCCGTCGCTTCCATCATCTCGAGGTCGAGAAGGGTGCGCTGTTCGATGCGCTGGGCTTCGATCAGTTTGCCTTCGCGCTGAAACTTGTCGAGCGTGACGCGCAGTTCGTCTTTGATGCCCTTCATCGCCTGCGTCAGCGTGGGGCGCGGCGTCACGTAGTGCGAGTTGGCGTAGACTTTGATCGCTTCGAGTTCGGCGGTCTTTTGGCCGGTCAGCGGGTCGAATTCGTGGATCGCTTCGACTTCGTCGCCGAAAAGGGTGATGCGCCAGGCGCTGTCTTCATAGTGCGCGGGGAAGAGTTCGACCGTGTCGCCGCGGACGCGGAACGAACCGCGCGTGAAGCTGGCGTCGTTGCGGCGGTACTGCAGAGCGACGAGGTTCGCGAGCAGTTCGTTGCGCGAGATGCGCTTGCCGGTTTCGACGCTGAACGTCATCGCGGTGTAGGTCTCGACCGAGCCGATGCCGTAGATGCATGAGACCGAGGCCACGATGATGACGTCGTCGCGTTCCAGCACCGAGCGGGTCGCGGAGTGGCGCATGCGGTCGATCTGTTCGTTGATCGACGATTCCTTCTCGATGTAGGTGTCGGTGCGCGGGACGTAGGCTTCGGGCTGGTAGTAGTCGTAATAGCTGACGAAATACTCGACCGCGTTTTCGGGGAAGAAGCTTTTCATCTCGCTGTAGAGCTGTGCCGCGAGCGTCTTGTTCGGCGCGAGGATCAGGGCGGGGCGTTGCGTCGCCTCGATGATCTTGGCCATCGTGAAGGTTTTGCCGGAACCGGTGACGCCGAGCAGGACCTGGTCGCGCTCGTTCGCCTTGAGGCCGGCGACGAGTTCCTTGATCGCGGTCGGCTGATCGCCTTTCGGCGTCATGTCGGACACGACTTTGAACCGCTTGCCGCCCTCGGATTTCTCCGGGCGCGCGGGCTTGTGCGGGACGAACATCGCGGCCGGCGCTTCGGCGAGGCCGGGGGACTTGGGCTTGGGCGGCATGGGGCGAACTATATAGGGACGGAGGTCGACTCCGTCGATATAGCACCCATGCCGCCCGTTATTGGCAGCAGGTTGGCGTCAGCGGCCGGCGAGGGCTTCTTTCAGGCCCGGGATGTGTTCGGCGCCGGTGGGGACTGCCACGGAGGAGCCTTCGAAATCCTTGCCGATGGGTTCGAAGCGGCCGCCGAGGCAGGGCGAGAGGAAGCCTTCGGAGATCGCGTAGAACGAGATTCGGTTTTCGGGACGCGCGAAGCCGTGGCCTTCGTCCTTGTAGAGAACGTAGGTGACCGGCAATTTCTTCTGCGTCATGGCTTTGACGATCTGGTCCGATTCCGCCTGCTTCACGCGCGGGTCGTTGGCGCCTTGGGCGATCAGCAGGGGACGTTGGATTTTGTCGGCGCGGAAGAGCGGCGAGCGGTCCTTCAGGAGTTTCGCGCCCTCGGGCGTCGTCGGGTCGCCGACGCGGCGCTTTAGGTTGTCGAGGAACGAGGCCCAGTAAGGCGGGATGCTGCCCAAGAGGGTCGCCAGGTTCGACGGGCCGACGATGTCGACGCCGCAGGCGAACGTCGTCGGTGTGAAGGTGAGGCCGACCAGCGTCGCATAACCGCCATACGAACCGCCGTAGATCGCGACTTTGTCCTTCTGTGCGATTTTGCTGGCGACGGCCCAATCGACGGCGTCGAGCAGGTCGTCGTGCATCTTGCCGGCCCATTCCTTGTCGCCGGCGTTGGCGAAGGCTTTGCCGAAGCCGGTCGAGGCGCGGAAGTTCACCGAGAGCACGGCGTAGCCGCGGTTGGCCAGCCATTGGTGTTCGGGGTTGTAGCCGAAGCTGTCGCGGGCCCACGGACCGCCATGGACGTTCAGCACCATCGGCAAGGCCTTGTCGGGCACGCCGTTGCCGTCGGGGTCGCTGCCTTTGGGGAGCGTCAGGTAGGAGACGAGCTCCAGGCCGTCGCGCGCTTTGATGACGCGCGCGTGCATGTTCGCGAGCGGCGCGCCTTCGAGCTTGGGCCGCGCGCTGAAGAGGGTCGTGACCTTGCGCGCTTTGCGATCGTAGAGCGCGAACTTCACGGGCTCGGTCACGTTGTCGATGCGCAAGGTCCAGAGGTTGTTGTCCTTCGTTTGGCTCAACAGATTCCACTCGCCGGGGATTTGGTTCTTCAAGAACGCGAAGTCGGCATTGAGCGCGGGGTCGATTGCCGTCCATTCCGTACGTTCGTATTCGGCGGCGTAGGCCAAGACCTTGTTCGACACCGGGTCGGCGATGGTGGAGGCGACGTCGGCTTTGGCGGATTCGCCGATCACCTTTTCCGCACCCGATGCGGCGTCGACGAGCGTGAGCGCGCTCTTGTCGCGGCCGCGGCTGTCGATCATGTACAGCGCCTTGTCGTCGCCGGTGAAGAACAGCGGCTGCGTGGTCAGCGAGTCGTCGCCGGGGATGGTCGTGAACTTCTTCCAGGCGCCGCCTTCCAGGCGCAGGATTTCCTGACCGCCGTCGGGCGTCGGTTTGGAGCCGAAGCGGACGTCGAATTTGTTGTCGGGGATGAAGCGGGCGAAGCCTTCGTTCTTCTGCACCATGCGACCTTGGCCGCTGACGACGTTGATGATCCAAGCGTCGTGCCACTTTTCATCGCGATTGTTCAGACCGATCATCACCTCGTCCGGGCGCGTGTAGGTCGTGCCGATCAGATCGGCTTGCGTCTTCGGATAGGGCGTCAGATCCTTGGTCGTGTTCTTGGCGAGGTCGACGGCGTAGATGTGGAAGTTCTCGTCGCCGCCTTGGTCTTGGGCGTAGAGCAGATGCGTGCCGTTTGCCGCCCAGGCGTAGATGCGGATCGGGCGCACCTTTTCCTGCGTGACCGGTTTCGCTGCGGCGATGTTGTTCGCGGGGCTGACCCAGACGTTCATCACGCCGTTGACCGGCGCGCTGAAGGCGATCTTCGAACCGTCGGGGCTGATGAGCGGTTGGCTTTTCTCCGGATTGCCGAAGATGATTTTGCGCGGGATGACGTCGTCTGCCGCGGATGCTGCGAACGATGCGACAATGCCTGCCGCGACCATCGTCGCGGCGCAGATGAGGCTCAAGCGGTTCATGGAACGGTCGCCTATTGCTTCGGGGGAGGGGCCGGAACTGGCCCACGTAAAACGAGACTGGCGGGACAATATCCGCTGCGGGAGTCCGAGAACAAGTTGCGGTCTGCTCGCGTCTTAGGCGAATCCGCTAGGCCTGCGGGGTTGATTTCACGTAGCGCCAGACGCCGATAACGGCGAGAGCCAGCATGACGTGGACGGCGATCACCGGGGGCCAACCGATTAGGTAGAGAATGTCGTTGGCGAGGCCCGGCTTGAAGGGGCCGCCGCCCATCGCAAGACCTCTCGTGCCCAGTAACGCATGGAAATAGGTCGGCACCGTGAACAGCCACGTGGTGACGATGGCGCTCCAGAAGAAGACGCGGTGCCATTGCGGCGTCAGGTGGATGAACCGTCCGCCGAGGCCGAGCGCCATCAGAAGCAGGCCTTGGGTGATCGCTTCCATGTGGACCATGCGCCACGCGCGCTCGTCGCCGGGGATCTGGAGGTCGATCGACGGGATGACGGGCCAGAGCACGATCTCGCCCAATAGCGCAAAGAACCAGTGCCAACCGACGAAGACGGCAAAGCAGAAGAGGCCAATACCGTTTAGGAACAGCAACGCGCGGCGGCGCTCGGGCATTTCAGTCATGCGTGGCTTTCAGGCGGTTCGCGGAATGGGAACGGGTGACGACAGGCGCGTGGTGTCGAGCTGGCCCAGGCCGTCGCGGCCTTCGCCATGCAGGCGCCACCACGCGGCGACCCACGCGGGGTCGCGAACACTGCGCGGATCATAGCCTGGACGCAGCACGCGCAAGAGGCGCGGCGTCAGTTTCAGCAAGATGCGCGCGAGCAGGCGATAGAGCGCGAGCCGGGATTTCAGCGTGTACCAGAGGCCGTCTTCGATCAGCATCGCCCGATAGCCTTGGCGCGTGCGCGCGATGATGTGGACGGTCGCGTAGAGAAGGCCGTAGATGCGCCAGGCGTAGCGGCCGTCGAGCGCCTTGAAGACGTCATAGGTGACGCATTTGTGCTCGATCTCCTCGACGAAGTGCCAAAGCACGAGCGATGCGACGGCAGGGTCGGCGCCGCCAAAGAGAAATTCGCGGTCTTCAACCAGCATGTGGCCGATGGTGAGCGCCATCGCTTCAAAGCCTTCGGCGTAGGCGACGTTGAACGTGAACGAGCGGGTGCGCGCGAGGGCGTCGTAGTCGGCCTTCAATGTCGCCTCGAGGTTCGGCACCGTCTTGTAGCCGAGGTCGGCAAGGCGCTTGTTGAATTGCTGGTGCTGGCGGAAGTGCGTCGATTCTTGACCGATATAGAGGTCGACGTCCTGCTGCAGCTTGGGGTCGGCGATACGCTCCTTTGCCTTGCGCATGGTCTCGATCAGATAAGGTTCCAGGAACGGCATCGCGAGCGAGGCCGCGTTGACGACGTGGCTGAACTCCGGCCGCGCGGGATTCCACCACGCTTTCAGGCTGTCGGGGTAGGGGAAGCGCATGCGGCGCACGAACATGCGCTGCGGCGCGCCGGTATTCGACATGATCCCTCCCAATCGGCGTTTGACGGGAGGCTATTGGGTTTTCGCCGTTTGGGGAACCAGGCCCCGGCTCAGTCGAGCGAGGGTTCTTCCTGGGGTTCGTGATCGGTGACCGACGGTTCTTCGGCGGACTCGTCGTCACTGGAGATTTCGCCGCCGCCGGAGGATTCGCTCGATGAAATGACGGGCTCGGCGGCCGGCTTCGTCTTCTTGGTCTTGGGCTTTTTCAGGTCTTCTTTCTGGAACTTGAGCCGAATGTCGTCCTCGGCGTAGGCCGGGCGCGTGTGGTCGCGGTGTTTGGGGGACGAAAGGTAGAGGCCGCCGAATAGCGTCAGACCGACAATGGCGCCGCACAGCACCAAGATCGTTTGCCGGTCCATTTCCATGACGCGCCTCCCCCTTGTTCGCAGGCAGCGTAGGAAAAAGGCGTTAACGCTCTGTCAAACTCCAGCGACGGGGTTGTGCCGGATCGAGACGGTGTTTCATGGCCACCACAGGATCAGAAGGCTGATCTGGGCTGCGATGCACACGCCCTGGAAGACCAGGAAGGCGAGCAGGACGCGGCGATTGAGCCAATCCCATTCCTTTGCCTGGCCATACGCCTGGATAGCCTCGGCGGCGGCGAAGAGGGCGAAGGCGCTGAAGACGGCCTTGAGGCCCCCGCCGCCCGCGATGCCCAGCCACATGAGAGCGCGGCTTGCGAGATGGCTTGCGAAGGCGACGCCGCGTTCGGTGTAGAAGGCATTCCAACCGGCGGCTTGTTTCGTCTTGGTTTGCGCTTTTTTGGCGGTCATTGCGGGGATGAGTAAGACCAGAAACTCCGCCAGTGCGGCGCCGACCGCCATCACCAGCGCGTCCTTGAAGTCCGCGTTCCAAATCCAGAAGGCGAGCGCGGCCAAGCCCAACTCGCAGATCGACGACCAGAGACCGGAAAGTAGGGAAGCCGCCCAATCGCGGAGCGCGACTTGCGTCGAGCTTTGAACGACGAAGTCCGCGAGAACCTTGAGCGCGACGGCCAAGACCCACGTAGCGGCGCCCAGCAGCAACCAACCCCAAATCGACATGGGCGGGACTATGGCGGCGGGATTCCGCGATGTCGAGGAAGCAGGGGCGATATCCGCAAGCCGGCGTTGTGCTATGGCGAAGGTACGATCTTTCTCAAGGCTTCCCCGCACGTGCTTCCTCATGCTTCGATCAAGGACATTCCGGAAACGGTGCAGGCGGGGATTCGCTTGCGGCTCGACGATCTCGAGCGCGACGAAGCGATTCGCATCGTGCTGGCCGTCGAGTCCGGCAGCCGCGCGTGGGGCTTTGCCTCGCCCGACAGCGACTACGACGTGCGCTTTATTTATGTGCGCCGCGTGGCCGACTATGCGGCCCTGTTTGCTCCGCGCGACGTGATCGAACGGCCGATCGAAGAGGAGATCGATATCGGCGGTTGGGATTTGCGCAAGGCGCTTGCGCTCGGGCTTTCCTGGAATCCGGCGCTCGTCGAGTGGTTGACCTCGCCCATCACCTATCGCGAGAGCGGGTGGGAGGCGGATGCGTTGCGGCGGCTGTTTGCGCGGCCGCTCAACCACGATGCTCTGGTGCGTCACTACTACGGCCTGGCCTCGAAGCAGTTCGCGCGGCATGTCGGCGGGCGCAGTGCGGTCAATCTCAAGAAATATTTCTACGTCGTGCGCCCGGCGGTGGCGTTGCTGTGGATCGAAACGCGGTCTGATGAGACGCCGCCGATGTCGCTGCCGTTGCTGCTCGACGGTGTTGCGTTGCCGGCCGATGTCGCGTCGGCGATCGTCGAACTGCGCGAACGCAAGTCTGCGACGAGCGAATTCGGCACGGGCGAACCGATCGCGGCGTTGGATCGCTTTTGCCGCGAGCGGTTATCGTGGGCGGAGGCGCGCTTGCGCAAGTCGGCGTTGCGAGTCTCAGGTGCCGCGCGGCGCGCCGCTACGGATGTGTTTCACGCATCGGTTTTCGGATTGGCGGCGCCGGTGTTCGATGTCAGGGACTAGCGGGCGGTTGCGGCGTCCAATACAGCGCGCCAGTGCGGTAGCCCAGGGCGGTCAATTTCGCGACCAACTGCGCGCGCGTTTCATCGGGGATTTGCGGCGTGCGGGCGAGGATCCACAGATAGCGGCCGGACGGTTCGCCGACGAGGGCCCAGCTGTAGTCGTCGGCAAGGTCGAGCACCCAGTAGTCGCCGGCGAAGGGCCAAAAGAACGTGACGCTGAGCTTTGCGTTCGTCGTCGTGTCGACGACGGTCGCCGTTCCTTCCGCGACGTCTTCGAGACCATCGAGTTTGCCTTTGCGGCAGCGGTTGACGACTTTGATCGTTCCGTCGGGGTTGAGGCTGTAGGTCGCGGTGACGCCGACGCAATCCTCTTCGAACTGGTTGGGAAAGCGCGCGACCTCGTACCAACGGCCCAGATAGCGCTGTAGATCCAGGCTTTGTACGGTCGCGAGCGGCTTAGCCCCGTCGCGGTTTACCGGCGGCTGGTTGCACGAAACCAGGACGAGCGCGGCCGCCATGGCCACAATCGCGCGCAGAATCGGCGCTAAGCCGGCCATCTGCGGGCGCACGAAGTCTGTGGTGTGTGGCAGGGTTGCACGCATCGGAGCCCCAGGAGTGATACTATTAAATGCTTGGTACGCGAGTCTGGTTCCAGCGGATCAGTTCGCGCGGTCCTGTTCTTACGATAGGTGCCTGACATGCTGCGGAACATCATCATCGGCTTGGTTGTGCTGGTCGTCGTCGTTGTCGGCGTCGCGTTCGTGCTGCCGCAGAACGTCCACGTCGAGCGATCGACCGTGATCGGCGCGCAGCCGGCCGCGGTGTTCGAGGTCGTCAACGATCTCACACGCGCGAAGGAGTGGGGCGCTTGGTACAAGCGCGAGCCGAACATGCAGCTTACGTTCGAAGGGCCGCCGCAAGGCAAAGGCGCGAAGATCAGCTGGATCAGCGAGACGCAAGGCAACGGCAGCCAGGAAATCATCGAGAGCACGGAATTCTCGACGGTCAAGACCAAGCTGGATTTTGACGGTCAGGGCACGGCCTTCGCGTCGTTCAATATTGAGGCGGCCGAAGGCGGCACGAAGGTCACATGGACCATGGACACGGACGTCGGGATGAACCCCGTCATGCGCTACATGGGGCTGATGTTCGATACGTGGATCGGCAAGGATTATGAAGAGGGTCTCGCCAATCTGAAGAAGCTTGTCGAGGACAGCGAGCGGTCGGAAACGAATGCGGCGCTGGCCACCCCGGGCGACGGTACGTTGCCGCCCGACATTCCGCCGCCGCCGGCCGCCGCCGATCCGACGAAGGGACCGGAGGTGGCGACTGTCGAGGCGCGGCCTATCGTGCTGACGCGCGGGACGGCGAAGGCAGCCGACGCGGCGGCGATATCGGCAGCGCTGGGCGCGGCGTATCAGAAGCTGCTGAACTACACGCAGGCGAACAATCTCGAAATCGCCGGAGCGCCGCTGGCGATCACCGTGTCGCACAATCCGACCGGCGACTGGGTGTTCGATGCGGCGTTGCCGCTGGCCGCCAAGCCTGCGTCACCGCCAGCGGAAGCGGATGGCGTTAGAGTGGGCGAGACCTATGCGGGGCGCGTCGTCAAGCTGACGCACAAGGGGCCCTACAACACGATGGCGACAAGCTATAACCGGCTGGACGCGTATACGAAGGAGAACGGGTTGAAGGAAAAATCGCTGACGTGGGAAGAGTACGTCAGCGATCCGGCAGAGACCGGCGAAGGCGATCTGCTGACGAACGTATACGTGGCCGTGGAGTAGGCCGTTAGTCCGGCTTCTGGCAGGATTCCGGTTCTTCTTGACCGGCAACCAAGAGCGTTGCTTTGGCGGCGTGCATCCAGAAGACCGTTTGGCCGTCCGAGTATTTTTGACCCTGATCCGTGGCAACGGATTTCAATTGAACTTCGCGGTTGCTGAAGGCGAGCACGATCGCCTTGCCGTCTTCGCCCAACGGGCGGACGACCACGCGCCCGGCGTCGTCGCAATCGAAGGTCGCGGGTCTCGTGTTCAGCATCGGGGGCCTGACCAGCGGCGACTGAACGAGTTCGGCGCGATCGGCCGGATCGACGCACGCGGTCAGGGGCAGCAGGGTCGCGCAGACGGCGGGGACAAGAAACAAGCGCATGTTCGACACGGGTTCGCCTTCGCTGGAGAGTCAGGAAGCAGGGTGTCCGTGGTAGCAGTCCGTGCTTAACGCCTGCAAGGGCGCAACGGGATGAGCGGCTAGAGGCCGGCGTCCTTGCGGATCTGGTCCAATGCGCCGCAATAGGCGCGGTGGTTGCCGTTGTCTTCAAACTTGGCGCCGGCAGCCATGATCTTGGCGCTGATCTCGCCAGCCATCAGGGCGTCGATCTTGCCGGAGGTCTGGGCCTTGGTCAGGTCGTCGGTCAGCAGGGTGATCTTGGCGGCCACGCCCTCTGCCGAGGCGCATGCACCACGTGCCGCACCCTCACAGGCCGAAAGTCCGATCGCGAGAGCGCAAACCGACGCCGCGACCGCAAACTTGCCCCACATACGGCCCACCAAAACGAGAAATGACGCACAACGTAGCGTCTCCAAGATGCCCAAAGTCGGGGCGCTTGCCAACTGTGATCTCGCGCAGGGTTAGCGGGAGGCGAAGGTTTTGACCGGGAACAGCTTCACCCGCTCGGTCAAACGGCCGCCCGCGTAGAAGTTGAAGGTCATTTGCCGCGACTTTGGGTCAAGGACGAACAGGGGGGCGTAGCCGCCGGCCTTGGTTATCGTGTTGTCCTTGAAGTCGATCTTGCCCTCGACGGCCATGGGCCATTGGGCAATGAGCGAGGCCTTGATCTTGCTGGTGAGTTCCATGCGCCGGGGCAGCGAGGCGCCGTCGACGCTGACCGACAAGGCGGTCGCATGGATCACGTTGCCCTTGTCCACTTGCAGGCGCACGGCGACCAGCCATTTCGCCGATTGGGAGAAGCCCTCCCAGCGGCCGGCCGGCGCGTTCGAGTCGCCGCAGCCGGTGAGGACAATCAGCGCTATCAGTAGGGCGAAGGTGCGTGGCGCCGTCATGGGCAGCCTCCGACGATTGCGTCGGACGCATTGTCGGCCTTGGAGCGCTAAGGAACGTTTAAATGCCTTAAGGTTTTGATCCCGCTCTCGAAATCGACGGGGTTTCAATTGCTTTGTGCGGGTGCGAACGAATCTGCTACACACCCGCGTCATTCCTGAACGTGGACACGAGAAGATGAGCGGCTCAGCGCTGCCTAGCGGCTTTCTGTCGAAAGCACTTCAACGCATCAAACCGTCGCCGACGATTGCGGTGTCGCAGAAGGCGCGCGACCTCGTCGCGGCCGGTCGCGACGTGATCGGGCTTGGCGCGGGCGAGCCCGACTTTCCGACGCCGGAGAATATCAAGAAGGCTGCTTACAAAGCGATCGAGCGGAACGAGACGCGCTACACCGCGGTCGAAGGCATTCCCGAACTGCGCAAGGCGATCGCCGACAAATTCAGGCGCGAGAACGGGCTCGACTATAAGCCGTCGCAGACGCTGGTCGCGCCGGGCGGCAAGGCGATCATCTTCAACGCTTTCGTGGCGACGCTGAATCCGGGCGACGAGGTGATCATTCCGTCACCGTATTGGGTCAGCTATCCGGATATCGTTCAGTTGTGCGGCGCGACGCCGGTCATCGTGCCGGGGCTTGAGGCGAACGGGTTTCGCATCACGGCCGAGCAGTTGGCCAAGGCGATTACGCCGAAGACCAAGTGGGTGATGCTGAACGCGCCGTCGAACCCGACGGGTGCCGCATATTCCGCGGCGCATTTGAAGGCGCTGGCGACCGTGTTGTTGGACCACCCGCATGTGTGGGTGCTGACCGACGATATGTACGAGCACATTCTCTACGACAACTTCAAATTTGCGACGATCGCGCAGGTCGAGCCGAAGCTCTATCCGCGCACGCTGACCATGAACGGGTGTTCGAAAGCCTATTCGATGACCGGTTGGCGCATCGGTTATTGCGCTGCACCCGAACCGCTGATCAAGGCGATGGCGGCGATCCAGTCGCAGTCGACGACGATGGCGGCGTCGGTCAGCCAATGGGCGGCGGTTGAGGCGCTGAACGGGCCGCAGGATTTCATCCCGCAGCGCGCGGCCGACTTTCAGCGGCGGCGCGATCTTGTCGTGTCGATGCTGAACCAGGCCAAGGGCCTCAAATGCCCGACGCCGGAAGGCGCGTTCTACGTGTACCCGTCGTGTGCGGGTGCGATCGGCAAGGTTGCGCCGTCGGGACGGACGATCGACAACGACGAAACCTTTGCGGCCGAGCTTCTTGAGGCGGAAGGCGTTGCGGTCGTACACGGCGCGGCGTTCGGATCATCGCCCTATTTCCGTGTTTCATACGCAGCGTCGGACGAGGTCCTGGAAAAAGCGTGCGAACGGATTCAGCGTTTCTGCGCGAACCTTCGTTAAACGCTTTTCCCCTTGCGCGAGGGGCCGTTCCGTTGAAACGATGAGGGTGCCCGGTAACTCAAGGGCGTGCCTCTAGCGTTGGTTGCGCCCCCGGGCGATCAGGGAGCAACCTCATGGCAGAAAAGAACGGTAAGGGAGGACATGGGCCGCGTTGCGTGGCCCTCGTGGGACCTCAGGGCGGCGGAAAGACTTCGCTGCTTGAAAGCATGCTGTGGATCACGGGTGCGATCACACGCAAAGGGACTCACGCACAAAGCACGGTCGGCGATGCGTCGGCCGAAGCGCGCGAGCGCATGATGAGCGTCGAGGTTACGGCCGCGACGACGAATTACCTGGGGGATCATTTCTCGTTTCTCGATTGCCCGGGATCGATCGAGTTTCAGCAAGAGACGTTGAACGCACTTAGCGGCGTCGACGCCGCGGTCGTTGTGACGGAGCCCGATCCCACGAAAGTCGCTCTCTTGCAGCCTTTGCTCAAGCGGCTCTCCGATCTCGGCGTTCCGCATTTTCTGTTCGTCAACAAGATCGACAAGGCGCAAGGACAGTTGCGCGATTTGCTGTCTGCATTGCAGTCCGTCTCGTCACGGCCGCTGGTGTTGCGCCAGGTGCCGATCTGGAAGGACGGGATCGTGTCGGGCTTCGTCGATCTCGCGTTGGAGCGCGCGTTCATCTATCGGGAGCATGCGGCATCGGAAGTCGTGGCCATTCCTTCGGAGATGGCGGACCGCGAGCATGAAGCGCGATACCAGATGCTCGAGAAGCTCGCCGACTACGACGATCATTTGATGGAAGAGCTGCTGTCGGACATCGAACCGCCGCGCGACGAGGTGTTCGCAGATCTGTCGCGGGAGCTGGCCGACGGGTTGATCGTGCCGGTGCTTATCGGTTCGGCCGAAAAAGACAATGGGGTGCGGCGTCTGCTCAAAGCTTTGCGCCACGAGGCGCCGGACGTTTTGCGCGCTGCGAAACGACAGGGGCTTGAAGCCGGAGGCGACGATCCGGTCGTGCAAATCGTAAAAACGTTCCACGCCGCGGGCGGGAAGATGTCCTTGGTGCGGGTGTTGCGCGGCATCTTGAAGGACGGCGCGACGTTGGCTCGAAGCGACGGCAGCGAGGAGCGGGCCTCGGGCATCTTCTCGATGCTGGGCGACAAGGCGACGAAAGTGCCGGGTGCTGGTGCGGGTGATCTGGTTGCGATCGGGCGTCTTGATAAAGCGCAAACCGGTGACACGCTGGCCTCGCCACGCGCGGTCAAGGCGCTGAAGCGGCCGGAGGTTTTGCCGCCGGTCTACAAGCTTGCGATCAAAGCCGCGAACCGCAACGACGACGTGAAGCTTTCGAGTGCGATCAGCAAGATGCGCGAGGAGGATCCGGGCGTCGGCTTCGAACAGATAGCGGAAACGCACGAGTCGGTTCTTATGGGGCAAGGTGAGGTTCACTTGAAGACGGCCTTGGCCCGGATCGAACGCAAGTTCGGTTTGAAATTGGCATCGCATCCGCCGCATGTCGGCTATCGCGAGACCATCCGCAAGCCGACGGAGCAGCGCGGGCGCCACAAGAAGCAATCGGGCGGTCACGGGCAATTCGGCGACGTCGTGCTGCAGATCAAGCCGTTGCCGCGCGGCGGCGGATTTGAGTTCCTGGACCAGATCAGCGGCGGTGTCGTGCCGCGGCAGTTCATCCCGTCGGTCGAGAAGGGTATTCGCGACTATCTGCACAAAGGGCCGCTGGGCTTTCCGGTGGTGGACGTGTCGGTGGCGTTGACCGACGGAAGTTCCCACTCCGTGGACTCCAGCGACGCCGCTTTCCAAATGGCGGCGAAGATCGGCATGTCGGAAGGTATGGCGAATTGTTCGCCGGTGCTGCTTGAGCCGATCATGGCTGTTTCCGCGCATACGCCGGCGGAACATACGGCGCGCATCAATCAGATCATCACCGGCAAGCGCGGGCAGCTTCTGGGGTTTGACGGGCGCGAAGGTTGGCCGGGGTGGGATACGGTGCAGGCTCATATCCCCGAGTCGGAGCTGCAGACGTTCATCATCGAGCTGCGCTCGGCGACGCAGGGGGCGGCGACCTTTACCTACAAGTTCGACCACCTGGCCGAACTGACGGGCAAGCTCGCCGACAACGCCATCGCCTCGCGCGCGCAGGCGGCCGCGGCGGCCTGAGATACCAATTTTCGGGAGGGGGCTTATATGCTCCCTCTCGTCTCCGTGATTGGTCCGTGCGCGTGTCCGCGCCGTACTAGCGTGGGGACACGTCAGGAGATTTCCCACATGGATCGTAGAACTTTGCTTGGCACGGTCGCGCTTGGCGGCCTGGCGGCTGCGGTCGCGTCTGTCTTTTCGATGCGCGGCACGACGGCGGCCGCGGGAAAGTTCGAAGTCACGAAAACCGAAGCCGAATGGCGCAAGCAATTGACGCCCGCGCAGTATTACGTGCTGCGCGATCACGGGACGGAGCGTCCGGAATCCAGTCCGCTCGATAAAGAGAAGCGCCGGGGTATATTCCACTGCGCCGGCTGCGACTTGGCGCTGTTCTCGTCAGACGCCAAATACGACAGCGGCACGGGTTGGCCGAGTTTCTGGAAGCCGCTGCCGAACGCGATCGGGACGCAGGCCGACAACACGTTGTTCTCGGTACGCACGGAGGTGCATTGCCGGCGTTGCGGTGGGCATCTGGGGCATGTGTTTCCTGACGGGCCGGCACCGACCGGGCAGCGCTATTGCATGAACGGCGTCGCGATGACGTTCACGCCGGCGACGGCGTGAGGCGGATATGAGCAAGGGATTTGGATTCGGGCGGGTGATCCTGCTGTCGCTGATGGCCGGGCTTGCGGTCTTCGGTTTGCGGTTTGCCGATATCGTGTTGGGTGTCAGCGCTGCGCCGCAGGCGCCCGCGCCTGCGGGGAGCGCGGTTGCGATTTTTGCGGGCGGCTGCTTCTGGTGCGTCGAGTCGGACTTCGACAAGGTGCCCGGCGTGCTGTCGACCACGTCGGGCTACACCGGCGGGACGGTGGCGAACCCCACGTATGAAGACGTGTCGTCCGGGGGCACGGGCCATGCGGAGGTGGTCAAGGTCGTCTACGACCCGCAGATGGTGACGTATGAGAAGCTGCTCTACATCTTTTGGCGCAACGTCGATCCGCTGACGAAGGAGGCTCAGTTTTGCGACTACGGTACGCAGTATCGCTCGGCCATCTTCTATCTCGACGAGAAACAGAAGCAGTTGGCGGAGGCTTCGAAGGCCGCGCTGCAGCCGCGGTTCAAACGGCCCATCGTCACGGAAATCGTCAAGGCCGGGCCGTTCTATGCGGCGGAGGACTATCACCAGGACTATTACAAGAAGAATCCCGTGCGCTATAAGTTCTACCGGTACAATTGCGGCCGCGACGCACGCCTCGATGAAGTCTGGGGTAAGGAAGCGGGCGGCCACTGAGGGTTCGCATGTTCGCGGTCGAGAAAATCTCCGGCACCAAGCGTGAAATTTACGAGGAGCTTGCGCGTCAGACGCGTGGGCTTCTCGACGGCGAACGCGACTTGATTGCGAATGCCGCGAACGTTGCCGCGCTGATCTGGCAGATCGTGCCGGATTTGAATTGGGCCGGATTCTATCTGATGAGGCGGGGCGAGCTCGTGCTGGGGCCGTTCCAGGGCAAGCCGGCTTGCGTGCGCATCGCCGTCGGCAAAGGCGTTTGCGGGACGGCGGCGGCGCGGCGCGAGACTGTTCTCGTGCGGGACGTGCATGCGTTTCCGGGACACATCGCCTGCGATTCCGCATCCAACTCCGAGATCGTCTTGCCGTTGATCAAGGATGGCGTCGTGCACGGCGTGCTCGATCTCGACAGCCCGCTCCTGGCGCGCTTCGACGATGAGGACCGGCGCGCGTTGGAGGCCGTGGTTCAGATTTTCATCGACGCCACAGACTTTGCGAGGGAGCATGCTTGAGCTGCGGCCGAACTGCGAGTGCTGTGACCGCGATCTGGGGCCTCACGCCACCAACGCGATGATCTGTTCGTTCGAGTGCACCTTCTGCGCGGATTGCACGACGGGCGTCTTGAAGGGCGCCTGCCCAAATTGCGGCGGAGACTTGATGCGGCGTCCGACGCGTGGCGCGAAGGCGCTTGCGGAGTACCCGGCGTCGACGAAGCGTGTGCTGAAAGCGAAGGGCTGCGCGGCTTAGCGCGCATTTCAAAGAGAAAGGCCGAGCTGCTGGGGTTGAGTCAGCAGCCCGGCCTCGTCACGCCTTGCCGATGCGTTGGGGGCAACATCGGCCGCTTTTCCAGGAAGGGGAAATCCTGGGTCCGGAGCCCTGTATCTGGGGGAGAACCGCTCCGGCCTCTATCAGATAGGTGCGGCGGGTGAGGTTCTCAAGGTCAGACCAACCTGCCGAAAACCGCGGCTAGAAGGCCCATTCACGGGCTTGTGAAACGAGGAAATCGCGGAAGACGCCGACGCGTTTCGAGCCGCGCATCGCTTCGGGATAGCAGAGGTAAACTTCGTAGCACGGGCCCTGCGTGTTGCAGGCGACGCGCGCGAGATTGGGATTTCCATGCGCGAAGTAATCGGGCAGCGCGCCGAGGCCGATGCCGAGTTCGATCGACTTGCCCATCGCGATGATGTTGTTCACGCACAGCACGGGGGGACGTGGATGTCCGGTCTTGCGGCCGACATCGGCGAGCCAGTTCACCTTGCTGAGTTCCGGCGGGGCGCTGCCGTAGGTGATGATGTTGTGGTTGTCCAAGTCTTCGACGGTTGCCGGCTCGCCCTTGCGGGCGATGTAATCGGGCGAGGCGTAGATGTGGTACGTAACGTCGAAGAGTTTGCGCTGGATGAGATCGCTTTGCACGGGCTGGCGCATGCGAAGCGCGATGTCGGCCTCGCGGTGGACGAGGTCGAGTTCGCCGTCATGCAGGATCAGATGCACGCGCACGTCAGGGTGAAGGTCGACGAACGTGCGCAGGCGCGGCGTCAGCCAATAGGTGCCGATGCCGACGGTGGCCGTCACGCGTAGATCGCCCTGCGGCGTCTCGCGGCTGTCGAGCAGTTCCTCTTCAACGCGTTGCAGGTGGTCGAAGATTTGCTTGGTCGACTCGAAAAGGCGGGCGCCTTGTTCGGTCAGGATCAAGCCGCGCGCATGGCGCGAGAACAAAGGGACTTTCAGTTCGTCCTCGAGCGCGCTGATTTGGCGGCTGACGGCCGATTGGCTGAGGTCGAGCTCCTCGCCCGCGTGCGTGAGGCTTCCTGCGGTGGCGACCGCATGGAAGACGCGCAAACGGTCGAGGTCCATCGCCATCTATTCGGCCGCGTGCTTCATCTGTTCGTGGTG
>JAEUMM010000067.1 GCA_016792645.1 Alphaproteobacteria bacterium
CTCGCTGCGGCACTCGTCATCGGCGCGTACTGGACGTGGCAAGAGACGATCGACTTCGAACGCCCCATCCATCTCGCCTTTCTCGCCTACTGGGCGCTCGCTGCGACGCTGGCATGGTACCTGAACTGGAGGCCGGGCATCCATCTGTCCGCGCTCGCGCTCATCTTCTGGTTCGTCATCAACTACGACGGCATCCAAAAGATGCTCGGCTGGAGCGAAGCCGAAGTACTGACGATCTACATCCTCCTCCCGCTCGCGATCTGGTCCGCCTGCCAAGTCTTTGAGTCGAGCGCCAACGCCCTGACCATGACCATCGGCCACTACGCGTTCTTCTTCTTCCTCGGCGCCTTCGCGGTCTTGCACTTGCCCGACACCGGCGAAAGGGGGCCCATGCCCAGCTGGCTAGCCTTCGCAGGCGCCATGAGCGCCATCTCAATTGCCGCCGTCTTCGCCTCGCTGCAACGCAAGGGCTCGACCGTCATCGACGTCCTCGGCACGCTCTTCGCCTGCCTCGTGACCGCGTCCTACGTGATACTGGTCGGCAAAGGTGAAGACACATACGACGTCTTCTACCTCGTCTGCACGCTGATCGTGATCATCTGGAGCATCAGCCGCGGCGCGCGACTGGACGACCGCTTCGTGATCAACCTGTCGACCGTCGCCTTCGGCATCTGGGTCCTCTACGTCTACTTCGACCTCTTCTCAGGCCTCATGGACCAAGCCGTATTCTTCACCGTCGGCGGCATCCTGCTGATCGGCCTGGCGCTGGGTTTGGAGAACCTCAGACGAACCCTCGTCGGGGGCACGCACAAGCCCACCGTGACGTCGTAGGAGGCGACCACGATGGCAACCACCCTGCGCATCCTCATCGTCGTCGCCCTGCAGACGGCCCTGCTCGCCTACATGATCCTCGACCGCCAAGCGGTGTTGAGCGCCGCGCGCACCGTCACGCTGAAGGTTGTGCCCGTCGACCCGCGCGACATCTTCCGCGGCGATTACGTCATCCTGACCTATGAGATCTCACGCCTCGACCCGACGAAGATCGAAGGCGACAACACCTTCGGTTACGGCGACAAGGTGCTCGTGACGCTCGTGCCCAACGGCGACACCTGGACCGCCACCGGCATCGCGCGCGGCAAGCCGGTGCCTGCCCAAGGCGGCGTCGCCATCCAAGGCACGATCGAATCCTTCGACGCCAACGAAACCGGCCAGGCAACCGCGGTCACCGTCCACTACGGGATCGAAAGCTATTTTGTACCGGAAGGCACCGGCCGCGAGATTGAACAAGAACGCCAAAAAGGCGACCTCAGCGCCGACATCGCCGTCGACGCCTCAGGCCGCGCGGCGATCAAAGCGCTACGCCGCGGCGGCCAAGTCTTCTACGTCGAGGGAATTTTCTAGTCGCCGGCGGACGGCAGTGGTCCCAACGGAAACGGTTTGTCGTCCCGCAGCAAAAGCGCGTACCCCAAGCAGTGCGTCAGATAGCGCGCGCTGATCGAAACGATGTTCTTGAGATCGGCGTTCGGCTCGCGGTTGATCGCCATGACGATCCACGTGCCGACGGCAAGCAGGATCATGAACCAAAACGCAAACCACGCGACGACCGCGAATCCGAACGACAGAAAGAATCGCTGCCACGGAAACGGAGCCTTCTCCACCGGAGTGAGGTCCTGCGGCGGCTGGGAAGCGGGATCGTAAGAAGCGTCGGTATCGGGCATATGATCCTCCGAATCGGCCCAGGAGCGGCCAATTCGATGATACATGGGATCGGGTACCCGCCCGATCAACCCTCGCGTTAGCTCATCCAGCTCCGCCGCCGGTCGAACACGGGAAACATCAGAAGTCCGGTGAAGAACCCGCCGAGATGGGCCTCCCAGGCGATGGAGCGGCCGAACCCGCCAGGCGCAAAGCCCGTGATCCCCAACAACACGTTGAGCACGATCCACACGGCCGAGGCCAGCAAGACCGGCCGGCTGAACAGCGGCAGCCTTTCTCGCGGCCAGGTCGGCGAGGTGCTTGGATCGATCAAAATGAAACGAAACGCTGCGCCCATAAGGCCCGACACCGCACCCGACGCGCCGACGACGGGAACCGGAGATCCCCAATGGAACACGAGATGGACCACCGCCGCCCCCAATGTCGCCAGCAGCGAAAGCATCAGAAAGCGCGCCGTCCCGATACGGCGCGCCACCATCGTAGCGAACACGAGAAACCAAACCGAATTGAAGATCAGGTGCACGAAATCGCCGTGCAGGAACGCATATGTCACCAGCGGCACATACGCGGCCAGCGTGTCCGCGAAACCGCCCGCGCCATGCCAGCCGAAATGCGCGAAGCGCTCGGGCGTCAGAGCAAAACTGTCGATCAAATACTGAAACTGCGCGTCGGTCAGGAAGATCGACACCACGTGCACGACGATGAACGCGATGATGAGTCCCGTCACCACCCGCGGCGCGCGCAGGATAGGTTCGTTCGCCTCGTCGGAGGGCGGGCCCTGACCGAGCGTGGTTCCCATCAGCTCGTGTACGCCAGCGCCGCTTCAAGCAGCGGCAATCGGTCGTTGCCGAAATACATGTCGTCGCCATCGACGAACATAGTGGGTGAACCAAAGCCGCCGCGCGCGATCAATTCTTCTGTGTTCGCGCGCAACCGCTCCTTCAGGGCAGGCTCTTCGATCCGTTTGAGGAATGTCGCCGCGTCATAACCGACGCTCGCGACCACGGGGCCCAAAATATCCGGCTGGCTGATGTCCAAGAGGTCGCCCCAATACGCCTGAAACACCGCCGTCGCATACGGCACGAGCTTGCCGTCGTCGAGCGCGATCAGCGCCCCGCGCATGGCCTTCACCGAATTGACGGGGAAAACCGGCGGCCGCCCGATCTTGAGCCCGGCGAACCGCGCCCAATCCGCCATGTCCTTCGCATAGTACTTGCTCTTGCGCGGATCCGGATTGGCGCGCCGCTCATAGACGTCCTGGTTGACGGCATTGAACACGCCGCCGACCAGGATCGGCTTCCACGCGACGACGGCACCCGTGCGTTCGATGACATCATGCACGCGCGAAAACGCGAGATACGTCCAAGGGCTCGAACAATCGAAGAAGAATTCGAGGCGTCTCGGCATCTAGAGTCCCAGCACCTGTTTCGAAATCACGTTCTTCTGAATCTCCTCCGTCCCGCCCTCGATCGTGTTCGCCCGCTGGCGCGCATAAAGAGGCATCGCGTTCTTTGCATAGGACGGTCCGATCGGCGGCTGGTTCCAACCGGTCTCCAGCTGCTCCATCACCCACGGCGACGAATAATATCCCACGGCTTCCAGCATCAGTTCGCTCAGCGCCTGGCTGATGAACGTACCCTTCGATTTCAGGATCGCGCCACCGTTGCCTGCCGTGCCGGTCTTTGCCTCATAAAGCACGCGCTGATTCGTCACGCGCAGAGCCTCAAGCTCAACCTCGATCGCCGCCAGCTTCGACCGGAAGTCCGCCTCGTCGATCAACCCAGCGCCGTTCGACAACTCGCGCGCACCGATCTCCTTGATACGCTTCACCAGCTTCGTCGACTGCGCAATCTGCGCGATCAACGCCCGCTCATTGCCCAACAAGAACTTGGCATACGTCCAACCCTTGTTCTCTTCGCCGATGCGGTTGTTGACGGGCACGACGACGTTATCGAAGCGGATCTCGTTCAAGATATGCGACCCGTCGATGGTGATGATCGGCCGGTGGGAAATCCCCTTCGTCTTCATGTCGATAAGAAGAACCGAGATTCCCTCTTGCGCCTTGCCGTCCGTCGATGTGCGCACAAGCGCGAACATCCAATCGGCCTCATGCCCATAGGAGTTCCAAATCTTCATCCCGTTGACGACGTAGTTGTCGCCGTCGCGCACAGCCATTGTGCGCAAGGTCGCAAGATCGGACCCTGCATTCGGTTCGGAATATCCCTGACACCAAAGATGCTCGCCGCTGCGCGCCGGCGGCAGGAAGCGCGCCTTCTGCTCCGGCGTGCCATATTGCGCGATGACGGGTCCAACCATCTTCACCGCGAACGGCGACAGCGGCGGGCACCCGGCCATCGCCATCTCTTCTTCCCAGATGTATTGGCGGCCATGCTCCCAACCACAGCCGCCAATCTCCGTCGGCCAACCCGGCGCGCCCCAGCCATGCGCGGCCAAGATCTTATGCCAGCGCTGCCCGTCATGAACGTGCATGCGCAAGCCCGCCTCGGACTTGTCCTTCAGGTCTTTGGGAAGATTCGCGGCGATAAACGCCCGCACTTCATCGCGGAACGCGCGATCCGCCGCCGACTCTCTGAGATCCATGGGCAATGCTCCAGCAATAGCGATGGAGCAAGCCTAGCGCGTTTCTCACGCCACTGTGTACCGGATTTGAACGAGCTAACTGCTGCTCTTGTCCGTGCGCTTCCAAACCCTACGGATTTTGGAATCGCCCTCAGGCCCCAGGTTGAACCACGCCGTCTTGCCACGCGTCGCGTCGACGATGACGAGATGGTCGCTCTGCCCCATGTGCTGGATCAGTTCATTGCGGATCGTGCCCGCCGTACGGTCGGTGTGCAGCAGCCACACAAGCGGATTGAGGCGATAGACATCGCCGAGCCGCGAGATCGCCGCCTCGAACGGCCCTGAACCGCGCGACCGCAAGTCTGCAATGACGACAAAATTCGCACTAGTATGCTCGGCCGCCGCCGCGGACGCAGGTTCAGCAGCGCCGCGCGGGCCAAAACCTTGTGCTGGCGCAGGCGCCGTGGGCTTCTGAGCTTGCTTCTGAACGAACAACTGGCCCAGCACCGGATCGTCAATCGCTGTGATCCACGGTCCATCGCCCGCTTGGACAATCGAATGCGGCGCCAGACGCCCTTCCGTGGCGAATGCCTTGATCTGTTGGCCGGTGTAAGGACCATAAACCTGGCCGCTTACATTGATCCGCCACGAACTGTTCAATCCATCGCTCACGATCGCCGATGCAACTGACATGACCCCATTCACCCCGAGTTATGCCTTACGAACAACCAAGGTGTGCTTAAAGGCACCTGTGGCTGCCGGTTAACAAAAGGTTTACGCAGGAACCGTGCCATCCCACTTTGAAACAGGAGGAACCCATGAGCGAGTACGAATTCTGCAAAGTCGAGCGCGAGGGCCGGCTCACCATCGTCACCATCAACCGGCCGGAGGTGATGAACTCGCTCCACCCGCCTGCAAATTTCGAACTTGCTAACGTGTTCGATTCATTTGCACAGGATATGGATCAGTGGGTCGCGATTGTAACTGGCGCCGGAGACAAGGCCTTCAGCGCCGGCAACGACCTTAAGTATCAAGCGGCCGGAAACCCGATCACAATCCCGCCCAGCGGCTTCGCCGGATTAACCGCGCGCTACGATTTGACCAAGCCCGTCATTGCCGCCGTGAATGGTTTGGCCATGGGCGGCGGCTTCGAGATCGCACTCGCGTGCGATCTCATCGTTGCCGCTGAAACAGCGGTGTTTGCACTTCCCGAACCCAAAGTGGGCCTCGCCGCGCTGGCCGGCGGCCTTCACCGCCTGCCGCGCGAGATCGGTCTTAAGAAAGCCCTCGGCATGATCCTCACCGCGCGCCGCGTCACAGCCGCAGAAGGCCAAACACTGGGCTTCGTCAACGAAGTCGCGAAACCCGGCGAAGCGCTCGCAGGCGCAAAGAAACTCGCAGCTCAAATCCTGGAATGCTCGCCGATGTCGATCCGCGCATCGAAGGAAGCCGTCTACCGCGGCTTGATGGAACCATCCGTTAAAGCCGCGCTCGAGGCTCAAACCAAGTACGACGCCGTGCGCGCGATGTTCCGCAGCGAAGATCTCATCGAGGGCCCGATGGCCTTCGCGCAGAAACGTCCGCCCCAGTGGAAGGGCCGCTAAACGAGAAACGCCCCTCACCGTCGGTGAGGGGCGCCCAACGCAAGTCCCAGCGTCGGTAAACCTCAGTACTTCACGATCCGCCAACTGCCGTCGCGTGCGCGGCACGCCGTGCCGTAGGCGCGGGTCCGATGCCCCTCGATCCAGACCGCCTGCTCGAACTCACGGCACGTGCCGCGGCGATAGCCATAGCGATCGCCGCCGTCGTAATCGCGCGTCGGCGTCACATAGCCGTAGTTGCCGCTGTAGGGGTTGCGCCAATCATACCGCCGGCCATAACGCGGTGACTCGAACGCGTCGTAGTAGGCGGGATTGTAGTAATAGGCGTCCGCCTCCCGGTCGCGACATGCGTTGCGCGCAATCGCGCTACCGGCGATGCCGCCGAAGATGATGCCGGCGATCGTGGCTGCGTCGCGGTTTCTACCGCGGCCGATCTTGTTCCCGAGAATGCCGCCCAAGATGCCGCCGATAATCGCACCCGCCGTACGGTCCCGGCTGCATCCGCGATAACGCGGTGGCGGACCGTCATAGCCCCGGTCGTAACTCGGCGGTGGCGGACCGTAGTCTTCGTCGTAGTCAGGCGGCGGTCCGTACGGGCCATCGTCGTAGGGCTGCGCCACAGCCGCCGTTGTCCCGATAAGCATCGCCGCAGCAGTCACAATGGACACCAGAGCATTTCGCATTGCGTCCTCCTCACCGGCGCAGAACCGGCTCACGCGAGCGCCGACATATGGTGAGCGCTCTCTGAACGCCAAATGAACGCGCACGATTCCGGCCGTGAGGCCGCAACCGCTGTGACGTCAGTCAACAAACAAATGGGGAACCGAAGCCTAAGCCGCCGAACGCTCCGAGGACATCAACTGCTCGGCCAGACTGCCGCGAGACGGCGGGATCTCGCTGAACTCGATCGCGATGCCCATCTCGTGGTGACGCACGACGAGCCCGCGCATCTTGCCCACAATCACCTGCTCGCCGAGCGGCGGCCATTCCGCTGTCTCGACCGAAACGCCACCCAAGGACAAGTCGATCACGCGGCAGGGCAACTCGCGCCCGTCCGCACGCAAAATACGCGTCACACCCGACGTCGACTCGCGATCGTGACGGCGCCCGTCGCGTCCGCGCTTCGTGCCCGTACCCAACCGCTCTTCAAGCTTGTCGCGCCGCATCGCCGACAGCGTCAGCCGCACGGCGAAGCCGCCTTCGTGCATGCGAGAGACCACGCCTTCAAGGCGCCCCAGATCCTGCACATAGGCGATGATGTTCGACCCTTCCGCCGGCCGCGCTTCGCCCGAGATCGCCATACCGCCGATCGAGATGTTCGACACGATGCCGCTATGCTCGCTGCCGTCGTCCAACAGGAAGCGCACGTTGAGCTTCATCGGTGTGCGCCGATGCCGGCGCCGCTCACTGCCTGATTGGGCAGGATCGTCGGAGGACGTGTTCGAGCCGTGTCTCATGCCGCACCTAAGAAAGTCGTCCGCCAGGGTCAGCCTGTCGTTTGTCGAGTCGCAGTTTAGGTGCGGTTGGTTAATGCTCTCTTGCTGCCTCTGGCCGCACACCTAGGATCTGAAGGTTGCGCGCCCGCCCTCGCCACCTATAGTGGCCCGCCCTTTCTGCGGATTTTTGAAGAATGACCACGACCGAATTCGACTTCGTCATCGCCGGCGCCGGCAGCGCGGGCTGCGTCCTAGCCAACCGGCTCTCGGCCGACTCGGCCAACAAGGTGCTGCTCCTTGAGGCCGGCCCCAAGGACAACAGCGTGCTGGTCCGAATGCCGGCCGGCGTTGGCAGTCTCCTGACCAAGCCCAACAAGTATAACTGGGGGTTCGAGACCGAAGGCGTCGCCGCGCTCAACAACCGCAAGGACTTTTGGCCACGCGGCAAGGGCTTAGGCGGCTCATCGTCCATCAACGGCATGGTCTACATCCGCGGCCACGCTCGCGACTACGACCATTGGCGCCAACTCGGCATGGAAGGTTGGTCGTTCGCCGACGTCCTCCCCTACTTCAAGCGCTCAGAAACAAACGAAACAGGCGCCGACGATTTCCACGGCGGCGACGGTCCACTGCATGTGAGCAACGCGCTCAAGTCCTCGCCCATCTTCCAGGTGCTGATCGATGCCGGCAAGCAGGCGGGCTACAAAGTCACCCCCGACTTCAACGGCGCGCAACAAGAAGGCTTCGGCTTCTTCCAGCTCACGATTAAGAACGGCCGCCGCTGGAACACCTCGACGGCTTACTTGCAGCCCGCGTTGACGCGCCAGAATCTGAAGGTCGAAGTCGAAGCACTGATCACCCGCGTCATCATCGAAGACGGCCGCGCCGTCGGCATCGAGTATCGCCAAAACGGCCAGCTGCATCAGGTGCGCGCGCGTCGCGAAGTCATCCTATCGTGCGGCGCCATCGGCACGCCGCAAGTGCTGATGCTGTCAGGCATCGGCGACGCCGAATATCTGCGCCGCTTCGACATCCCGGTGGTGGCTGATCTGCCTGGCGTGGGTCAAAACCTGCAAGACCATCTGGACGTCAACATCCAGTACACCTGCACGCAGCCCGTGACGCTATACGCGCAAGTCTCGAGCCCATTGAAGATGGCCAGGATAGGCGCACAGTATGTGTTCCTCGGCAGCGGCCCTGGCCGCTCGCAGGGTTTGGAGGCTGGCGCCTTCATCAAAAGCCGTCCCGAACTCGACGCCCCCGATCTTCAGCTCCACCTGATCAACGCACCCTTCAGCGACCACGGCCGCAAGCAGCTCAAGATGCACGCCTTCGGCCTGCACATGTGCGCGCTGCGTCCCGAGAGCCGGGGACACATTGGCTTGAAGTCCGCGGCCCCCGAGGACCGCCCGTTGATCCAACCGAACTCGTTAGCGGCCGAGAATGATCTGCGCACGCTGCGCGACGCCGTGAAAATCGCGCGCAAGATCATGGCCCAACCGGCGTTCGATCCATATCGCGGTGAGGAGCTAAATCCGGGCGCTGCGGCAACGACCGACGCCGACATCGATTCGTTCATTCGGCGCACGGCGATCACAATTTATCACCCGGTGGGCACCGCAAAGATGGGCAACGACCGCCTTGCGGTAGTGGATTCCCAACTCAGGGTACGCGGAGTCAAATCGTTAAGGGTTGTAGACGCCTCGATTATGCCCACGCTCGTCGGTGGCAACACCAACGCCCCCGCCATAATGATTGGTGAGAAGGCCGCAGACATGATTCTCGGAAAATCACCGTTGCCCCCGGAGCACAGGGCGGTTGCGGAAGACAAATCCGAACGATTTGCGGCCGCCCGTTAAGGGGAATTTGGGCGCTGGTGCCCTATGCATTGCGTGGCTTGGCGACTATGTTGTCGCTAAGAACCAGAAGGAGTCCGCAGATGCGGAAAAGTGGGGTTTTGCTGGCCGGCCTGGGCGTGGCCCTCGTGTCGCTGTTGGCGTCTGCGCCGGCGAACGCGCGGAACCTGTACTTCGACATCTGGTGCCAGGAACAGGGTCACAGCAAGGAACGCTGCGACCAGCGCACGCCCGAAGACGTGGCCGCATTCGAGGACTACTGGCGCGCCGTGGAAAAATATGAAGAGCGCTATTTCGTTGAACGCGAAGACTATGTGAATTTCCGCGATCAGCTGAACACGCTCGACGAGGCCCCGCAGCCGGGGTTCCAGAAATTCGATCCGATCGACAGCCCCCGCCCGAACTAAAGGCCAGGGTACACGTCGGACAGAAAAAAGGGCGCCGCGAAGGCGCCCTTTGAGTTTCAGTCGGTGCATGCGTCAAGCGTAGGCGTTCAACGAAATCTCTAGCGCGAACTGACGACCTTCAGGTGCTGACCCGAGCGGCGCCGGTCGTCGACGAAATCGACCGCATTCGGGCTGTGAACGTCGCCCGTCAGGATCGCATTCGCCGTCATCCGCAGACGCACCAGCTTGCGCCCCAGAAGGCGACTGAGCGGCTCAAGCGGTTGGAAGTGCCCCAAAATCCAAGTCGTCTCATTGCGCTCGTCGGCATACGGCAGCAGCACGATCTCGGCCGACATCGGCCGAAGGTCCGCCGTCTCGCCCACCGCCACCGCAACCGTCGGCACCGCCAGATTGCTCACGCGGATCAGCGAGGTGCGCCCCGCGTTACGCGACTGGTCGGCCCACATATGGACGAAGCTCTGCCCCTTCAACTCTTGCCCGAACAGATCGCACATGCCGGTACCGGCGAGCGAGAACGTGAACGTGTCTTCGCCCTCCCGCTTCAGCAGGAATGCGAACGCCAGATGATCCTTGATCGCGCGCGGATCGATCGACGACTTGCGCGGCGCCAACTGCTCGCCGCGAACGTGACGCCAGTGATCCAGCAAGCTTTGCGTATGAGAATGACGCATGGGGCAGATCGTCCTTTGACCGTTTGGCCCGCCGATCCCGCCTGTGCCGTTGTGGCTCAGACTGAAACACCGGCAGGCCGTTTCGAGGTCAAAGGAGCGAGTCGCGTGCCACGGCAAACCGCGCAGAACCGGGCGGCTGGTGTGTCAGCGCCAGCCCTCATGCTCAACAATCAGTAAACGGACTATTAGCCGCCGATCGGCCCGCCGCCCTTGCGGGTCACAGCGACAATGGACGGTCGCGCCGGAACGCCTTCGATAAAGTCGGGCCAGCTTTTCGCAGGCTTGGGACGCAAATCCTCGCACGGATGCTGCACGGCGACGAACAGCGTCTCACCGTCCGGCGTGAACTCCGGCCCGCACATCTCCGCACCCGCCGGCACGTTGAAAAAGAACCGCGTCGCCGCCCGCCGCGGCCCTTCGACCTCGCAGGCAAAAAGCCCGTTCGGGATCGGCTTCGCAAACGCCCAGCGCCGATTGTCCGTCGCGATCCAAAGCCGCCCTTTCGGGTCGAACGCCAGATTGTCCGGCCCCGACAACACGGCGGAATCCGCAGACCCATACTTGCCGCCCTCAGCCACGGGCCCCGCGAGCAGGAACACGCTCCACTGAAACACATCCGCCGCGTGATCGAGCTTGCCGCCCTTCGCCGGCGGCACGAGTTCGAGCACATGCCCATCCTCGTTCTCCGCCCGCGGATTGGCCGCATCCAGATGAAACGGCTTACGATCGTTGTTGCGCGTCAGGTTCACGAACACATGCCCGCTGACCGGCGAGGTATCGATATCCTCCGGCCGGTCCATCGGCGTCGCGCCGACAGCCTGCGCCGCGCGATGCGCATCGATGAGCACATCCGCTTGCGACGCAAAATCCGGCGCCTTCAGCACGCCCTGCCCGAACACCAGCGGCAACCACGTCACCGACGTCTCGTCGAACCGCGCCGCATACAGTGTCCCCTCATCCAGCAACTGGCAGTTGGCAACGCCCTTAGCCGGATCGAAGCGCCCCTTCGACACAAAGCGGAACACAAAGCCCCAAGCCCGGTCTTCGCCGAGATAGACGACAACGCGCCCGTCGCGGTTGACGACGACGTTCGCCGCCTCATGCCGAAAGCGTCCCAACGCGGTGCGCTTCACCGGCGTTGACGCCGGATCGTACGGATCGACCTCGACCATCCACCCGAACCGGTTCGCCTCGCGCGGTTCGATCGACACGTCGAAGCGCGTGTCGAACTGACCCCAGATCGCCCGCTGCGACGGCGCACCGGCCGCCTGCGCTTCAACCTCAAGCTTGTTCAATCCCGCCTGAGCCAACAACAGAGCATCGGTCTCGCGATGACCGTCCGGAATCGCGCCAACGAAGTAGCCCTGGAAATTCTCCTCCGCCGTCAGCGCCGTGCCCCACGGCGTCTTGCCGCCCGCGCAATTGCCGAACGTGCCCAGCACATGACGCCCTTCGCTGTCCGCCTTCGTCCGCACGCGCTCCACACCCGCGACCGGACCGGCGAGGTCGATCGGCGTGCGCGCCGTCAGACGACGCGCATAGGCGCTGTCCGGAACCACGCGCCACTGCCCGCCCTCGCGCTTGATCTCAACCACGCTCGCACCGACGGCCGCCTGCTCCAGCGCCGCTTGCTCAGCCGAAGGCGGCGGCACCGCAGCGCCCGGCGGCAGCATCTCGACATGCGTTGCGTACTCATGATTGACGAACAGCAACCCGTGATCCGAGCGCGCCGATCCCTTAGGCAACGGAAAATACCCGACGAAATCGCAATTGAACCCGAACTGCCGTTCCTGCTCCGCCGCGGTCAGCTTCACCGCCTCGAATGCCGGCGCGCCTTTCGCGAGCCCATCGCCCCACCGCACCAACACCTCGGCGTCATAACCGTCGGCCACGCGGTGATCGGGGATGATGTCCTGCGCAATGCTCTTGAAGTCGAGCGCCGCACCACCCTTCGCCGCGACGGCAGGTGCAACGGCCGCCATCGCAGCGACAGCACCCGCGCTCTGCAACAGCAAGCGGCGCGTGATTAGGCTCCGGATCGGCGACGTCGCGCCATCCTCATCGTGCCAGTGCATGCGAGAACTCCCCCATCAACGGGAGGGCTCTACAACGCTTTCATGTCACTGGCGTAACGCTTCCAATTCTCGACATAATGCTCGGCCGAATATTTCAGCATCGCCCGCACGGCGTCGTCGGCCTGCCGCACGACCTTCCCCGGCGCACCCATCACGACGGAATTATCGGGAATCTCCTTCCCCTCCGTGATCAAGGTGTTGGCCCCGATCAGACAGTTCTTCCCGATCTTGGTCCGGTTCAAAATGATCGATCCGATCCCGACCAAAGACCCATCGCCGATCTCGCACCCATGCAGCATCACGAGATGCCCGATCGTGACGCCCTTCCCCAACGTCAAAGGCGCGCCCGGATCGGTATGCAGCACCGACCCATCCTGCACGTTCGACCCTTCGCCGATGGTGATCCACTCATTGTCGCCGCGCACCGTCGCCCCGAACCAAACGCTGGCGTCCTTCAACAACCGCACCCGCCCCAGAACGGTAGCGCTCGGCGCAATCCAGTAATTTCCCTCGCCCGGCAGTTCAGGCCGCGCGTCGCCCAGCGTATAAACGGTCATAAGCCACCCACATTTGTCCCACCTTCTTTATCGCGTCCCACCCGAATAACGCTAGACTCGACGCCAGGACGGAGGACGCACGGATGACCAAAGAAGAACTGACGACCTGGGCGCTGTCGAACGGCTGGCAGATGGTCGGCGAACACCCAAGCCTGATGAAGCCGAAAAACGCCAACGAGGCCATCGTGCGCATGGTTCTGAAGGCGACCGTCGCGCAGATCGAGATCAAAAAGCCGTCGGGCAAATGGGAAAAGGTCGCGGGCGAAAGCTACGCGAAAATCACCTACGACGATTACGCCGAACTTCCGACCAATCTCGGCCTCACCACGATCTCCGGCCTGACGATGCTGATGCAAGACAACAAAGACCGCCAAGCCTTCGCCAAACTGAGCAAGAGTTGATCACCAAGTGCCCAACTTCACCGACATCACCGGCTCGTTCGCGGCCATCCTAACGACTCTGTCGTTCTTGCCGCAGGTGTTCAAAACCTGGCGCTCCGGTTCCGCGGGCGATTTCTCCTGGATCTGGATCGCAGGTTTCGGCGCCGGATTGGCGTTATGGCTCGTTTACGGCCTCGCACTCGGATCGCTTCCGCTTGTAGCGGCCAACGGCGTTACTCTATCTTTGGTCCTCGCGATCGCGCTCGTGAAATGGCGCGAAGGAGGCCCCGCGTGACCCGTCGCCTAAATGCCCCCGAGCCCGCCCTGACGCGCGCCGAAGCTCGCGCGATCCTCGACGAAGCGATCGCGCGCCACTTCGCGAAAGTTCGCGCGCGCATTCCCGCTTTCGTCGATCGCCACTTCAGCTGGAAGGGCGCCTGGAAACTGAACCGCAGAGGCATCGGCCGCGACCTCTACCGCGCCCCGCTCAACGCAGCCCTCATCCTGCCGCACACGGGCCTGCGCTTGGCCGCGATGCTCGCCGCCAAACGCGGCAATCACCAGACGGCCGATTGGCTGCGCTCGCGCGATCTGTTCTTAAAGACGGACGTCGCCCGCGAGATCGAGTGGCTAATCTGGACCGAACTTCTCGAACTGCCCTACAGCGACGGCAAGCGCACCAGCCGCCGCGACGGCCTCGCGCGCGAGATGCTGGCCGACATCCGCCTGCAAAGCCGCCTGACCAACGTGCACGACGCCATGAAGCGCCACTGGAAGGCCGACGGCTACCAGGCCCGCCTAGCGGACGCGCTCAGCGCCTACAGCGGCAACCGCGCCGCCGCCGCCGAAATCGCCAACATCTTCGTCAGCCTCGGCGCCGGCGCCGCCCTGCTGCACCAAGCGACGCCAGGCGTTCTCACGCTGGGCCCGGCCCTCGCCAACCTCATCGCCCAAAGCGTCAGCGCCCAGTCGATGCCGGCCGCTCTCACCGCCGTCACCTTAGGGATCGCGCCGGTCCAGGCGTCGGCAACGCTGACCGCCTCGGCGACAGCCGCCGTCGCCGCAACACTCGCTGCAGCCTCTTCAGTGTCCGGCATCGTCACCGATCCGATCCAGTCGGCGCTCGGTCTTCACCAACGTCGCCTGAACGCGCTGACGAATGCCGTCGAACTGTTGCTTTTGGGAGACGACCGCGCGCGCCTCGTCGCCCACGATCATTACGTCGGCCGCGTGAGCGATTTGGTTGATGTCTTCATGGGGATCTGGCGTTTCGCGCGCCTTTGACCATACCGGCAAAAGTATCCGCCGCCCCTCGTAACCACTACGCACATGGTCCCTGCAAGCAGCGGGTGGTGAAGGCCTCGCCCGCAACTTTTGCGCAAGGGGACACAGTGAACGCGCTCAACGCACGCTGAACGCCACGCGCAAAAGTTGCCCCCGCGCGTATACCAATAACAACTCGCGTAGTTCCCATATCCGGTGGCTGTGACAGTGTTTCGCCGAGCTAAGGGCGACGCATGGGGTCGTTCGACGCGTTGGGAGACGACGTCAGCGAAGGCGCAGTTGGGAAGCCTTCGAAGACGCCGCAATTGGGTTGGGGTGCATCATGAAAGTTGGAGCTGCTCTGTTGGGGGCCGCGGCGGTGCTCGCGCTTTCCACGCCTGCGAATGCAGGACGGCTGACAAGCTGGTACGGCGTGTTCGAGGGTGGCGCGAGTTCCACCCAGGACTTCGACATTCAAACGTTCTTCACGCCGCTGCCGGTCACGGCGACGTCGACGTTGGACACGGATATCGGCTGGGCAGCGTTGGCCACGGTCGGTTACGCGTACGACAACGGCTGGCGCGTCGAAATGGAAGGCGGCTACCGCCACAACGAATTCAACGAGCTGATCAGCGCCGGCGGCATCGCCGCACCGGCCGATGGCAGCCTCGGCCAATACACATTGATGGCGAACGTCCTCTACGACTTCCCGTCGGCATCGGGCGTGACCTTCACGCTCGGCGGCGGCGTCGGCGCAGACTACGCGCGCTTCGACGGCAGTTCGTTCTTGCAGCCGGTGGAAGACGATCAGGTCTCGCTGGCGTTCCAAGCCATCGCGGGCCTCAGCTATCAGATGAACAGCTGGCTCGATGTGGTCTTGAACTACCGCTACATGTACGTCACCGACTTCGAGTTCGCCGAAGCCGACGCGTTGGTGCCGGGCAACACGAACCATCTCAACACCGAAGACCTGCAATCGCACACGCTGACGATGGGC
>JAEUMM010000069.1 GCA_016792645.1 Alphaproteobacteria bacterium
CCCCGAACCCGGCGAAGCAATCCGCAACATCGCGCATCCACCGCCGGCGGAGCCACCGCGCCCCGACCTCTACAACATCGTCCGCGTCAAACAAGACGACGGCGGCTTCGACCATTTCCTGGGGCCGCACGTCAGCATGGACAGCAAATGGACGGCCGGCATCGCCTACCCGATCGCACAGCCGCCCGTCCGCCTTCTCGTCGATACCCAGGGCAAGGTCGCCTATGCCGAAGCACGGTCCGGTCCCAAGGAAATGCGCAGAGAAGCAGAACGGCTCGTCCGCCAAGTCCGCTTCAGCCCCTTCCAGCGCAACGGCAAGCCAGTCCCCGCCGTCATCGAGGAATTCAACCTCCGCGTTCGCGGCGAACCGGAAGAGTGGTCGAAGTACCGGGTGCCGTTCCCGCCGGTCAAAGATTGGGGCACGCTGCGCATCGAGACGCAGCTTGGTGGCTACTACGGCGGCTTCTCTCGTCTGACGATCGACGGCGCCGGTCGCGTGACCTTCGAAAGCAACGCCGCGACGGTTCGCGGAAAACATGTCGCGACGATTTCGAAATCAGAACTGGAGGAACTCGTCGAGACGTTCCGCCGCGCCGACTGGTTTTCGATGCTCGACGTGTATGACCCCAGGGCCACCCACCAAGACATGGCGATGACGAGCATCCAGTTCGACGGCCGCCACAAACCTGTCCTTTACAGCCCCGGCCCTTTCGGCAATCAACCCGACACCCTTCGCGACGTGCACGCAGCGGTCCTGCGCATCACAAACGCTGACCGCTGGCTGAAGGGCAACGATGCAACCGGCCCAAGCCTCGTTGCGGAGAAGTGGGACTTCAAAGCAAAGAGCCCGGAGAACTTCTGGCTGCTGACCGGCATCGCGCAATCCGGCAGTTTCGCCGCGCTAAGGGATGTGTGGGCGCTCGGTGCGCCCGTCATCACGCAGACTGCGCCTTACCCCGCACCCGAACCGCCCATCATCGCGGCCGCCGAACGCCAAGAAACTGAAATTCTGCACTTTCTTCTCTCGCTCCGCGTGCGTTGGGATCAGCGATCGCTGAACGCAGCGCTTCTCAACGCGGCCGACAAAGGCCACGCAGACGCTGTTAGCCGGCTCTCGAGCAAAGGCGCCGACCCGCGCGCCGCTACAAGGCTCGACGTCGCCAGCGTTTTGATGGTCGCCGCAAAGTCCGGCTCGCGCGAAACCGTCGCCGCGCTGATCACCCACGCGGCGTCCCGCGACGGTTGGTCATATGAATCCCTCTTTGGCGAACACGCCGGCGACTATTGGCCTAAGCGCGACGCCAAAGAAAAAACCCGCATCGCCGAAGCGGCAAGGATCTTCGTCACGACGCCAGGTACGGACGGCGTCACGGCTCTACACGCCGCGGCGAACGCATCGACATGGGACAAGATCGATGCAGATCCGCGCGGCGTCGTCCGCCTACTGATCAAACACGGCGCCGTCGTCGACGCGCGCGACAAGAATGGCCGTACGCCGCTCATCGAGGCGGGCATAGAACCAAACGCCGCCTCCGAACTCATCAACGCCGGCGCCAACGTCAACGCGCAAGACAACAACGGCGAGACGCCGTTGATGAATAGCTACGTGCCTTGGCTCACGCGTTTGCTTCTCGAACGCGGCGCCGACATCCATGCGCGCAACAAAGAAGGCCGCACCGCACTCGACCTCTCAAAGGAATACGGCAGCAACCGCGACACCACGCCGGTCCTCGAATGGTGGCTCGCGAAAGAGAAAGCGCCGCGCTGACGCTGTGCTTCAACGCGAACACCAGCCGCAAATTCATTGAGTCGTCACATGAATCGCGCGACGCCTAGGAACGGGTTCCGCACATAGGTGTATCGGCGCCTGTCCACACGCTTTTTGTCCACAGCCAATCGCAGGTAGCATTCCACCACCCCCGCCGTGCAGAAAATGCCGGAGCGCGTCACGGACTCGCCGTAACGCTTTGTGCTGTGTCTCATGCGTGACATAGGTCGCCTGCCCGCGCGCGTTACCTTCTTCGTGCTCACCGGGCGTACCCCCCAAGGCGGCAGAGTTCGCCACCCACGCCCACTGGCCCCCTCGAGTAACAACAAATGGTGACGGTATGAAAATCAGATCGCTGCTTCTCGGAGCCGCTGCGTCCCTCGCGCTCGGTTCAGCTGCGAATGCGACCACGATAAACGGTTGGTATGTCAGCCTCGAAGGCGGCGCCAACTGGGTCGAAGATTGGGATCACACGCAATTCACGACGGCGCCCCCGGGCACCGACCTCGCGTCGGCCTCGTTCGACACCGGCTGGGCGGTGCTCGCCAGCGTCGGCTATGGCTTCGGCGGCGGTTGGCGCGCGGAGTTCGAAGCCGGCTATCGCGACAACGACATCGACGGCTACACGTCGAACGGCGTCCCGGCGCCAGGCTTCCTCGACGGCAATCTCCGTGAAGCATCCCTGATGCTGAATGTGCTGTACGACATTCCGTTGACGGAACGCATGTCCTTCACGCTCGGCGCCGGCGCCGGCGGCGATTTCTCGCAGTTCGAACTGAACGGCACGGGACCGACCGTCGAAGACGACAACTGGGCTTTCGCCTATCAAGGTATCGCAGGCCTGAACTACGCGATCGGCCAGCAGACGTCCTTGTTCTTGAACTACCGCTACTTCCGCAGCACCGATCCCGAATACGATTTCCGCCCGGTGTCGCCCGGCTTCCTCGAAGGCGACGATCACGTGAAGCACACGGCGACGATCGGTCTGCGCTATGCGTTCGGCGCGGCACCCGCTCCCGCACCGATGGTGGAGGCGCCGCCCCCGCCGCCGCCGGCAGAACCGGTCGCGCCGCGTGAGTTCATCGTCTTCTTCGGCCACAACAAGTCGAACCTGACGCCGGAAGCGCTATCGGTCATCAAGCAAGCCGCCGACGCCGCCAAGGAATTCGGCAGCGCCTCGATCCAAGTCGTCGGCCACGCCGACCGCTCGGGCTCGGACTCGTATAACCAGAAGCTCTCGCTCCGCCGCGGCACCGCCGTGAAAGGCGCGCTGGTTTCAGAAGGCATCTCAGGCGGCGCAATCTCGGTCTCCGGCAAAGGCGAAAGCGACCCGATGGTCCCGACCGCCGACGGCGTCCGCGAACCACAGAACCGCCGCGTCCACATCTCGCTCTAAGGACGCGCGTCGCACGATCGAAGGGGAAAGCCGAAGGGCGGGGACCGAAAGGTCTCCGCTCTTTTCGTTCGGGCTCTAAGCCGCGCGCGCCGAAATCACCGTCGCCGCCTGCCCATCGCCGCGCACCGCCTTCACCTCGGGCCGCGACAGCGCCTGCAGCTGATTGAAGTGCGAGCGCATCATCCCGGCAAAGGTCAGCACGTGATGCGGCTTACCAAACTCCCGCGCGCAAGCCGAAACGACGCGGCTGAGCTTGGCGTTGTGGCAATGCGCGGCCTCCGGGAACAAATGATGCGCCGCATGCGAGTTGGCGCCGCCGGTCAGCGCGATGGCGAGCCGGCTCTCCGGCGACCAATCGACCGCCGTCATCGCCTGATGCGTCGCCCAGTCGTGCGCGATCGTGCCGTCCGTGCGTGGATCGACAAAGCCCGCTACGTCGCAGATATGCGTGCCCACATTGATGATCACGAACATCGCCGATGCCGCGGCACTGGCGATCACATAGCCGAGTATGATGTTGGCGACCGGCGCATCCATCACCAACAGCGGCACGCCAAGCGCCAGCGTCAGATGAATGATCTTCGACGCCGCGAACTCCAGCGTCGCCGCCCACGTCGCAAACGTCTCCGGCGCCTCGCGCCGCGCCGCGCGCAGATGCAGGAAATCCTCATAGAGCGCGAGATGCCCCAGAACGACCATGTAAAGGAACGGCGCATAGGCGGCTTGATAGCGATGCCACGGCCGCCACGCATGATGCGGCGTCAAGCGCACCATGCTCGTGCTGTCGGCATCGATGTCCGTCCCCGCGACGTTCGGAAACATATGGTGCGTACGAATATGCCGCCGCGCCCACAGCGCACCCGAAATCCCGGCCAGCGCAAATCCGGCAAACACGACGAACCGGTCCGCCCGCCGCGTTCGCGCCAGTGAGTAATGTGAAGCGTCATGGCAAAGCGTCGCGATCACGACATAGGCAAGCGCACCGCCAAGCGCCGCCAGCGCAAAACCCCACCCGCCCGCAACGCCGCTGAGGATCAGCGCATACACGCCCGCAAACATCGCAAACGCCACGCCGCCGCGCACCCATTGCTCGCGATCGGCAAAGCGCCCCGTCGGCGACGCCGCGAGCACCGCAGCGCCGCGCGCGCGCAACGCCTTCGCATAGTCCGTCTGTGCAGAGAAGCGGGGCATGATCGTTCTCCCTGAAAGCGCGGGACCAAACCCGGCGGGGGACTTCTAAACAGGCTCTTACACCATGTTCGTTTGATAGCTCCGTGATGCCGCTCACAACGCGCGAGGCGCGCCGTCGTCAACCGCAGCGTCAACTGCCATGCACCCACGTCACAAACAAGTGAGACAAGTCCCGCTTCGACGATTGCTCCATCGCACGTTGCAGATCGCGCGCCGTAACGACGCCGCCCCAATTCGCGCGCGTATAGAGTCGCACGCCGCGCCAGAACGCCCGCTCGCCCAACTCGCGCCGAAGCGTATCCAAAAACACCACCGCCTTCGCATACGCCATCGCTCGTTTAAGCTTCAGCGAAGGATACGCGCCCTTCCAACTCAACGGCACGTCAAACCCACTCTCTTTCGCCGCCATCCATCGCTTGTTGGCGAGCTGAAGTTCGCGCTCGTAATCCGCCCGTCCCCACTTGGCCTCTTTCCACGCCGCCGTCATGAACACGGCAAACCCTTCGTTGAGCCAAAGCTCCGACCAATCGGCGCAGGTAACGGCATTGCCCCACCATTGATGCGACAGCTCATGCGCAATCACCCAGTCTTCATGCGCGTCCTGCAGGATGGGGTCGATCTCCGCCATACCGATGGTGGAATGCGCGACCGCCTCCTGCGCCGCACTGCCGGCCAGCAGAACCTGCGTGTAGGACGGCTCGCCGAATTTCACCCCGCTCTTGCCTTCAAAGAACGAGAGCATCGCGCGCGTATCGCCGAACAGAGCGCGCACCTTCGCCGCCTCGACATCCTTGGCCAGCACCGCAAGCGAAGGACGGCCCGCGTCAAGCACGTGCCGCTCGAACGCCCCGCCCGCAAACCCGAACAGATAAGCCGGCATCGCCCGCCGCTCGCGCCAGCGCCAAACCTGTTCGCCTCCGACCGTGCGCACGTCGCGAAGACGTCCGGGCGCCACCGCGTGCGATCCCGTGGGCAGCGTCAGTTCGAAATCCAGCGTCGCCTTGTCGCCGGGCCGCTCGAGATCGCAAATCATGGCATCGCACGTGGAATAGGTCGTGCTCACCGTGCCGCCTTCGAAGACCAGCCCCTTCGGCGCCGCCCCTGCAAACGAAACAACCAGCCGCGCCACCTGCCCGCGCCGCATCGCCCGCGGCAACCGGAACACCCACCGCCCGTCGGCGATCGTGGCGCCCACCAGCGCCGCGCCGTCGACCGACGCTGTCACGCGAAGCGCGTTGCCGGTAAACGAAAGCGTGTCCAGCCCATCGGCCAGACTGCGAAAACGAACGACCTGCGTCCCCGCAATCGTCTTCGTCGCGAAGTCCGGCCGAACACGCACCTCGTGATGCAAGACGTCGAACGTCTCCGCAGCCGCAACGGGCCACGCGACCACCAAGCCTACGAGAAGCAATACAAAGCGCATGCGCGCAACACGCCCACAACCTCGCTCAAGGTCAAGCCCGCCGGCCAAGCCGCCAAACCCGATCCCACAAACTCGTGATTGGCCGCACGCCGATGGGTAAGCTATCGCTTACCAACAAAAAGGAAGGATTGCCATGACACGCCTTGCAATCATTGCGGTCGCTTTCGCCGGCCTCGCCGCGCTCGCCATGGCCGAGACGACGCCCGCGCCCGCCGAACCCGAAACGCGCACCGTCTTTCTGGTCCACCCCGGCCCCGCAAACCCGCCGGGCAAGTCGCTCATGGAAAACCCGCTGATCCGCGAGCACGCCAAGCACATGGTCGCGATGTTCAAGGCGGGAACGATGACGCGCGGCGGACCCTTCACCGACGGCAGCGGCGGCATCGGCATCGCCGCCAAAGGCGTCACGCCGGCGGACCTCGCGAAGATCCTCGCCGCAGATCCGGCCGCCAGAGCCGGCATCATCACCTACGAAGTCAAAACCTGGATGATCGGCGTCGGCGCGCCATAAGTCGAAAGACTCCGTTCACCATCCGAGGCGGCGCGCAACGCGCTCGCCAACATGCGCCGCACGCTACGCCCGCGATCGAAGCCGCACAAATCACATGTTGAAGCCGTGTGGTTGCAGCGCCGCGCGCCGCATCGCGGAACGCGAGTGAGCGCGCCCTAGATCAGCGCCCTCACCTTCTTGACCAACTCCGCATTGCGGAAGGGTTTCGCCAGCGCGTCATGCGCGCCAAGCTGCAGCGCAAGCTCAAGATACTCCTTCGGCCCCGTGACGCCGCCGCCCGACACGGCCAGAACCTTTAGATCCGGAAACTGCCGCGTCGCGTCGACAATGAGGTCGTGCCCTTCGCGCACCGGCATGATGATGTCGATGACGGCGACCGTGGCCTTGGACTCGGCGATCAGCTTGAGACCCTTGATCCCGTCCTCGGCCTCCACCACCTCGAACCCCGCCTCGCGCAGGGCATTGCAGATGGTCGCGCGCACGAGGTCGTTGTCGTCGATCACGCACACGACGGCCTTTCGGCCCATGGCAAGAACCCGCTCTTTCGTCGCCGGCGAGTGTGGTCTTGCCGCCCCGCCGAAACAAGCATCAAGAACCCCGGCGACCCACCCCTCATTGCCTTTTGCGTGATCCATCAGCGACACTGCCTTATCGTCATTGCCACACCAGGAACCAAGGGCCCCTTATGAACGACGTACTGACCGACTTGGCTGCACGACTCGGCGGAAAGATCGCGCTGATCGACGACCGCCCCGGCGGTCCGGTGGTGAAGTGGACGTTCGCCGAGCTTGAGGCGAACGCCAACCGCCTCGCCCGCCTTCTCATCGAACAGGGCGTGAAACCGAAGGACCGCATCGTCAGCTGCGGCCAGAACTCATGCTGGCTGGTCGCCATGTCGAACGCGGTCAGGAAAATCGGCGCCGTCGGCGTGCCCTTGAACTACCGCCTCACCGCCGATGAGGCGACATACGTCGTCGACAACTCCGACGCCGTCGTGGTGTTCGCCGACGCGGAGTTCGCGGACTTCTTCGCCAAGATCGCGAAGGACACGCCCAAGGTGCGCCAGACGCTCATCTTCGACGGCCCGCAATCACAAGGCCAATCGCGCGTCGAACCCCTGCTCGCCAATCAAAGCGCAGCGCCCCCGGAGTTGAAGGAGCCCGCCGGCGAACCGATGACGATGATCTACACCTCCGGCACCACCGGCAAACCGAAAGGCGCGGTGCGCTCCTCGCTCGGCAATCCGCAACAATCGGCAGCACTCTGGGCCGAGATCGGCTACGTCGAGAACGACGTCTACATCACCACCGGCCCGCTCTATCACTCCGGCCCCGGCGGCTTCCTCGCCACAGCGCACCGGCTCGGCAACACCGCCGTCCTGCAACACAAATACGACGAGGAAGACTGGCTGCGCCTGGTGCAAACCTATGGCGTCACGACGACGTTCGCCGCGCCCACGCCGATCCGCCGCATCTGCCAACTCTCCGACGACATCTTCAAACGCTATAACGTCGGCTCGATGGCCCGCATGGTCGCGAATGCCGCCCCGTGGTCGTTCGCGTTAAAGCAGCTTTACCTGTCGCGCTTCCCAAAGCTTTCGCTGTTCGAGGTCTACGGCTCCACCGAACTCGGCGTGAACACGGTGCTGCGCCCCGAACATCAGTTGTCGAAACCGGGTTCCTGCGGACGCCCTGCGCCGGGCGTCGAGATCCGCCTCTTCGACGAAAGCGGCAACACCGTCACCACGCCCAACACCGAAGGCGAACTCTACGTGAAGAGCGCCAACATGTTCTCGACCTACCACAAGGCGCACGACAAATTCATGGCCGACCGCAAGGACGGCTGGCAGACCGTCGGCGACATCGCTTACTTCGACGAGGAAGGCTTCTACTATATCTGCGACCGCAAGAAGGACATGATCATCTCCGGCGGCGTGAACATCTATCCGGCCGAGATCGAGGCGGCGCTGGAAACCCACCCGGACATCATCGACGTCGCCGTCTTCGGCATCCCCGAC
>JAEUMM010000096.1 GCA_016792645.1 Alphaproteobacteria bacterium
CCATTTGGTTTAATTATCACTCGCACCGATGATCTTCAACCTCTTGGTTTATCTTTTTACGTCGAGGAGTTCCCCGATCTTTCGGGTCAATTCCTGTTGGGTGTAGGGCTTATTGAGCAGGAAGACGTCGGCGTCGAGCTGACCGTTGTGAACGATGGCGTTGCGGGTGTAGCCGGTGGTGTAGAGAATCTGAATGTCGGGTCGCCTGGCAAGAATTTGTTCGGTGAGTTTGCGGCCGCTTACGCCGCCGGGCAGGACGCGGTCTTAGCAGCGAAATCAGAAGGCGGCATGATCCCCTGGTTCCGAAAATGCAACTCAACACCGTCTGGCGCGGAAGCTTGGCCGCCGTTAGTGTCTGACAAGATTGGCACAGGGAACCGGGAATGTCGCGTATCTTGGTGGTCGAGGACGAGGCACTAATCGCGACCATGATCGTTCCGTTCGTCTTCGCGACCGGGCATTCGGACAGCGCGTTGCCGCCTCGCTTTGCTAGCAGCTTGACGCTGTCGAAGCCCTTCGACTTCGATGCGCTTGGTCGTGTGATTACGGCGTTTGCGACGGGCTGCCCGGCATAACGCCTTGGCTTGTTGCTGCTTGCGCGATTGGCCGCGCGAAGAGGAGAGATGAATGCTTTCGGTCGTCGCGCTGTTCGTGACCGCGTTGTTGACATCGACATCGACGCCTGTGCCCAGCGACCTTGTCGAGCGTGGGCCTTCGCTGCCGCGCCCCTCGTTTTGTGCAGAGCTTGAGACGCCGCCTCTGCTGGCCATCTCTCTCGACGAGATGGAAGGGCCGTTCGAAGAAGAGATGGGCTGCTCGGAAAGCGAAGTCCTGCAGCCTTACGACATCGAAGCGCCGGTCGACACGATCTGACCTGGCTTCCTAGCTTTCAGGCGATGAACGGCGGCTGAAGGCGCCGCTCGGCCTCTGTTCATGCCGGATTCTCCAGGATTTGCGAGACCTTGGCCAAGCCCCAGGAACCCGCGCGGCAATCCGCGCGTTTTCGCGGGGTTGCATTGGTCAGGCACGGCCACTAATTGAGCCCGCCGACGAGGTTTGGGCTCGCGCAAGACGGAGAAGACGACGCATGACGATCTTGAGGTTCGCTGCTCTTGCAGGCGCCATGATTCTCGCTGCCGGTGCACTGTCCGCCTCTGCCGCTCCCGGCGGTCAAGGTGTGCCGTCCGTGCCGCCGACATCGATCGTCGTCTTCGACCAACCGAACTTTAGAGGTCAATCGATGACCTTCGACCGTTCGGTGCCAAGCCTTGCCGCGCTGCAGTTCAACGACCGTCCCGCCAGCGTACAGATCAAGGGCTCTCGCGATTGGGTCTTGTGCGAACACCGCAACTTTATGGGCAAGTGCGTTCGCATCCGCGCGAAGGAGCGCGATTTGAAGCGCGTGAAGATCGCGGGGCAGGTGTCGTCACTCTATCCCGTGCCGGTGCCGCCGCCGAAGCCGCAGCGTCCGCGCTAGGCTCCCGGCGGGTTGTCGCGAATGATGCCTTAGGGCGCTGGCGACACAATTTGCGACAAAGGTAACAGAGCCCTTCATCCGCGGTTCACCGCGCGAAGCCCGAAATGCACCCGTGTGCGACCGCTGCGGGGGCTGCGTCGCGCGCGGCACTTGCCACGCGGCTTGTTCCCGACGCGCGCGCCTGTGTCGGCTCGTGACAAAAATACCGGGACGTTCTTGGAAAGGCTCATCAGCATGAGACTTCGATTGATCGCTGCGATCGGCGCGGCGGTGATGGGGTTTGCTCTCCTCAGCACACCTGCCTCGGCGGACGGACGCTACGGCGACCGCTCCGACCGGCACGGCAGCTATAGCCACCGCGGCGACGACTGCAGAGATCACCGGCACCGGCACACCGGCACCCGTGGTCATCAGCGCCGCCAGGCCGACAATCGCGGCTGGCGCCGTGGCGACGGTGATCGACATCGCGGCAACCGGTACGATCGAAACGACCGGCGCTGGAACGACGGCAATCACCGTCATCGCGACAATGATCGCGGGCGCCGCGGACGTGATCGCGACCGCGACGGATGGCGCGATCGCTAAGACCAACGCGCGGCGGCCGGGGTCACTCGGCCGCCGTCGTTATTTCGCGAGACGGGCTTTGACATAGTCGTAGTATCCGAGCGCTTTGCCGGCGTGCATGTATTTCGCGTTTTGCCAATCCTTTGGCGCGTTCGGTTCGGTGCCGTAGTACTGCTCGGGTGAGAAGTCCGCGATCTCGGCATTGGTGGCCAACACGAACCGGCCGTTGACGAGGGCGCCGTCGGGGCCGGTTTGATAATCGACGAGTTTGATGGGACGGAAGTTCCAGAACCCTGCGCCAAGCGCCGGGGCGGTGCGTGGAAACTGCGCGCCGTAGGTGCCGCGCGTCACTTCGCGGTCGGGGTTCGAGTCGACGTAGCGGATCGTGCCGTCGGGATCGACCTTGTAGACGTAGACCACGTGGCCCCATGGATCGTAGATGATCGTGCCGGCACGGATCGACTCACGGCTGATCTTGGGCGAGTAGAAATCGCTGGCGTTGAAACCGGTGTCGTAGGTGTACTCGATGCGGAACATCGCGGTCGAAACCGTTCCGCGCAGATCGAGCAGCAACTTGGCGGGGTCGGCTTCCGGTTGCCATTCGAGCTGAAGGCGGGCGACGACCATGTTTCCGGCGTCGGAGAAGCGGAAGTCTTCAGTCGGGCCTGAGCGCGAGGCCACGTAGAGCGGATATGAAAACGGCAGGCCGTTCTTCCACGCGAAATAGGCGCGCAGCTGATAGATGAAATCGGCGCAGTCACCGTCCATGCGCATGCCAGGCGGATCGGTGTCGCGGTACGGGTTGGCGGTGCTCTTGAAGCAAGCCGCGGGGTCCTTGCAGTCGTGCTCGCCGAAACCCACGACGAACTCGCCGAAGCGGCGCTCATCGTCGGCGCTCCAGTGGTCTTTCGTGATCTTCCACGATTGACGCGGCACCGCGTCGGCCGCGTGCGCGCCGTGGGCCGCCACGACCGCCAGAACAAACGACGCCAGGATTGCGCGCATACCCGTCTCCCTACGCTTTAGGAGACGAAATCGCGCAGCATATGGCAAGCGGTTTCGGCCGATCGCGTTTGAGCCAATTGCAGCGCAAATTGCCCCGGATTTGCACCGAAGCCCAATTTTCGCCGGGACCGCTTGCGTTAGTGGTGGAAGACGTTGCAGCGAACCTCGGCCATTTCACGGGTGTAGGTGTCGATGAGCAACGCGTCGGGTGCTGCGGCTATGCGCGCGCAGCGACCTTGCCCGCGCCTTGGACAGGCGCTGCGGCGCCCGCAAACGTGTTCGCGAAGTTCACGATCTCGGCCGTCAGCTGCGACGGCGCGGAGTAGAACGGCGAGTGGTCCGTGTCGAGCGTGGCGACGCCGGTCATTTCGAAGCGCGCATGCATATAGCGCTGAAGCTCAAGCGAAATCGTGTTGTCGCGCGCGCATTCGATGAAGGCCTTGGGAGGCTGCGGCTCGCGCGCCTTGGCGATCGGCTGGACGAGCGGAAACATCGGCTGCGGCGTCAGACGCGCGATGGCGCGCTCGGCGTCGCGCGGGTCGCAGGTGTTGTAGAACGTATCGACCATGCGTTCGGGCCATACGGTGATCGTGCCGACGTGGTAGCGCGGCACGCTGAAGCCTCGCCAAAGCGGATCGCGTCGGGCGAGGCCCAAGATCGTCTCGCCGCCTTTCGGCACGAAGCCCGAGAGATAGATGAGACCGGCGAAGAGGTCCGGTTCTTCGTTTGCCGCTTGGGTGATGAGGCCACCACCCATCGAGTGGCCGACCGCGACGACGGGGCCGTGAGCGCGGGCGGCATCGCATACCGCGCGTGCGTAAGCGCCAAGCGTGACGCGCCACCACGGCGTATCGTCCTGCCCATGCGACGGCAGATCGATCGCAATCGCCTTGAACCCTTGGGCGCCCAAGCGCGGGATGATTTTCTCCCAACACCAAGCGCCGTGGCAGGAACCGTGGACGAGCAGGATCGTGGTCATGAGAGCCGGGTGTTGTGCCGTGCTGCGAGATGAGGCCGCAGTATGGCCGTGGGTCGCCTAACGCCCACCTAACGCCCGGGTGACGGGGCGACTGAATTGCGGCAGAATTGGGGGCCGCTGAGGGCTTCTAGAGCGTTCCACCAGGGAGTGTGCCATGCTCAGGATCTTGTCCGGTATCTCAGTCGCGTCCGTTTTCGCCGCGGTGTTGTCGGCGAGTGCATCAGGTGCCGCCCCCGTCGCGACGCCGACGTCGCCCGTCATCGCGGGCAAATATGAAATCCGCAACGCCGATCGAGGCGTTGTGAAGCGCATCAAAGTTTTTTACGGCGGCGCGCGTATCGCAACAATCGTCCTGCGCCGCGGCGCACCGTCTTTCCATTGCTGCACAATCGATTCCTGTGCGCCCGTTCCGTCGCTGAACGCGTGTCGGGGATTCAAGATTGCATGCGATACCGACGGGTGGTGTGGACCGGGTTAGCACGATCTTCGCGCCGCACGTGCCGGGTTCGTTCGCGCGCGAACGGCGCAAAACCGTCATATCTCGGTACTCAACTTTTTGCGCGGGGGTGATAAAGTCCCGCGCATACCGCCGTGACCAAACCGTTCAACATCGCTCATCGCGGGGGCGCGGGTCTTAGACCCGAGAACACCCTCGCTGCCTTTGCCAATGCGCTCGACCTTAGGGTCGACGGATTTGAGCTGGACGTGCATGTGGCGAAGGACGGCACGGTGGTCGTGTTTCATGACGATACACTGAAGAGCGACATCGTGCGCGATGCCGACGGACACTGGCTGGAAGCGCCGCTGCCGCTGATCAAGGATTTGTCCTATCCGCAGCTGCAGACCTACGACATCGGACGGTTGAAACCGTTGTCGAAATACGGCGCGCGTTATCCGCAACAGACGCCGGCCGACGGTGAGCGCATTCCACGTCTTGCCGACGTGATCTGGTTGATGAAGCGATCGGGTGGGAACGAGCGGCTTTGGATCGAGCTGAAGAGCAATTTTGCCGACCGCACGCGGACCGTTGAGCCGGACGTGATGGCGGAAGCGGTGATTCGCGTTCTGAAGCGCGAGAAGTTCTTGGACCGCTCGGTGCTGGTCGGGTTCGATTGGCCCGCGTTGATTGCGGCGAAGAAGATCGCACCCAAAATCGAGTGCTGGTTCACCACGTTGCCGCAGAGTTGGTTCGGCGATACGCCGCCACCAGCTGAGCATGGGCCGCCGCCGAAGGCCGAACTTGAAACCTTACGCGCGCAGGAGCGTTCGAGCGCGCCTTGGACAGGCGGTTTCGACAGGGCGAAGTATGGATCCGTGATTAAGGCGGCCAAGGCCGCCGGAGCGGATGGCTGGTTCCCCTACTTTCCAGACATCAACCGCGCGAGCCTGGCAGAGGCGCGCGATCTGGGGCTGAAAGTCGGCGCTTGGACGGTGAACGAGCCCGACGACCTGGCGCGGCTCGCCGATCTTCGCGTCGACGGGTTGTGTACGGATTACCCCGACCGTCTGGCTCGCATATTGAAGGGAATGTGACGGGTACACGTCCGCGCGGGATCAGCGAAATTGCGTTCGCGGCGGTTTGCCGCCAGAATGGTGGTGAGAGCCCCTTCTTACCTTCGAGAGTTTCATCGATGCGTTGCGTCGACGCTTTGCGTTTCAGTTGGATTGCCCTGATCGCCGCGCCGCTTTCGGCTTGTCAGAGTTGGGGTGTGTTGCCGTCGACCGTCGAGAAGACGGAGTCGCCGTTTCAGACCTACAAGAGCGCCGAAGACGCGTATGGGCAGGTGAAGCCCTTCGTGACGACGGCGCGCGAGCTGAAAGTGCGCGGGTTCGATCCGTACACGACGCCGAACATCAAGGTCTTGAACTATCTCGACATGGTGCCGCGGTTTCTGCCGCAGCAGTCGATGAAGATGGAAGATTTGGATCCGGCTGTGCAGGGCTGCTTGACCGCGCGCGACAGGTGCTCGGGCTGGCTCGCGGAGCCTTCGATTTCGTCGAAGGATCGTACAGGCGACGTGACGCTGGACGTGCTGGGCTTTGAGCGCGAGACGACGTCCACCGGGTGGAAGGCGTCGATGCTGCTGCTCGTGCAGGACGGCGTCGTCGTCTACAAACTTTGGTCGGGGACGCCGACCATTCTTGAGGTGAAGACGGAGAAGAAGCCGCTCGGCCCGCTGCAGGATCTATCGGGTCCGGCGGCTGCTGCGGTTTCGGGGGCGATCAAGCCCTGAAACCCGCCCAGCGCGTCGCCGTCGTCGGCGGCGCCGGTTCTTTCGGACGCATTCTCGTCGAAGGCTTGCTGGCGACGACCGACTGCCATGTCGTCGTGTGCGGACGCTCGGCCGCACATGCCGACGAAGTCGTTGCAGCGTTTCCAAATTACGCCGAGCGGCTGTCCGCCGTCGTCATCGATCGTTCGAAGGCGACAACGTCGGATGTCACGGCGCTAGGCGCGTTCTGCGTTGTTGATGCGGCCGGGCCGTTTCAAGCGCAGCGACCGACTTTCGCACGCGCTGTCATCGAGGCCGGCGCGCACTATGTCGACCTCGCCGATGCGCGCGATTTTGTTGCGGGGTTCGGCGCGCTGGACGAGTTGGCGAAGGCGCGCGGCGTTCTGGCCGTCACGGGCGCGAGTTCGACGCCGGCGTTGTCACACGCCGTCATCGACGATTTGACGCGCGGGTGGACGCGGATCGACGATATTCAGATTGGGATTTCGCCCGGCAACCAGTCCACGCCGCGCGGGCTTGCGGTGTTTCAATCGATACTCAGCTATGTCGGGCGTCCGGTGCGCGTGTGGCGCTTCGGGCGGTGGACGACGGCGCCTGGTTGGGGCCTGACCGTGCGGCGGCGGATGGCTGATCTTGGCAAGCGGATGTTCTCGCTCGCCGAAACGCCGGATCTTGATCTTGTGCCGCAGCGGTTTCCCACTGTGCGCAGCGCGATCTTTCGCGCGGGGCTTGAGCTTTCGATTCTCCATTTCGGCTTGATGATGCTTGGCGTCCTCGTGCGCGCCGGACTGCTGAAAAGCCTCGTGCCGCTGGCGGAGCCTTTGCGCGATGCGGCGACGCTCTTTCGCGGTCTCGGCACCGATTGCGGCGGGATGACGGTCGACGTCGACGGCATCTATGCCGACGGTACGCGCTTGGCGGTGACGTGGACATTGATCGCGGAATCCGGCGATGGGCCGAAGATTCCGACGCTGCCCGCGCTGATCATCGTGCGGCAGTTGCTTCAGGGGCAGTTGGCGCAGCGCGGGGCGATGCCGTGCGTGGGCGTGCTCGACCTTGCGACGCTTGAGGCGGAGTTCAAGCGTTTCGACATTCGGACCGAGCGCGAGTCGCGCGTGCTTGAACGGCGGTCTCTATTTCAGCGCGCGTTGAAGGGTTTCGACAATATGCCGGCCGCTGTCCGCGACACGCACACGATCGATCCGGCCGCCGATCTCGCCGGTGAGGTCGATGTCGAAGGCGCGGCGAACTGGATCGGCCGGCTTGTGGCGCGCGTGTTCAGCTTTCCGCGACCGGGCGAAGATCTGCCCGCCGAAGTGACGATCGAGCGCGACGGCGACGGTGAGGTTTGGATCCGGCGTTTCGGTGGGCGAGAGTTTCGCAGCTATCTGAACGCGGCCAACGGGATGCTTACGGAACGTTTCGGGGCGATTACGTTCGATCTCGATGCGCGCGCGGATAAGCGCGGGTTCTCCCTGATGATCGAGCAGGCGCGGATTGGCGGGTTGACCCTGCCCCGCTTTCTGACGCCGAACACCAGCGCGTCGGCGGATCTCGATCGCGAAGGGCGATACCGTTTCGATGTGACCATCGAGCTGCCCTATATCGGGCGGCTGGTCGGATATACGGGATGGCTTGCGGCGCGCGGATCATCGCGCTCGCTGGCGGCCAGCGAACGCGATGCGTCCCACGTCGAAGTCGATGAGAATGAGGGAGGCGCCGTTATTTCGGCGCCATCACCATGACCATCTGACGGCCTTCGAGCTTTGGTTCTTGCTCGACCTTGCCGATCGCGTCGATGTCGCGCTTCACCTTTTGAAGCAGCTCCATCCCGATATCCATGTGCGCCATTTCGCGGCCGCGGAAGCGCAAGGTCACCTTCACCTTATCGCCTTCTTCGAAGAAGCGTTTGATCGAGCGCATTTTCACGTCGTAGTCGTGATCGTCGATCATCGGACGGAGCTTGATCTCCTTGATCTCGATGATCTTCTGATGCTTGCGCGCTTCGGCCGCTTTCTTTTGTTCCTGATATTTGAATTTGCCGAAGTCCATGATCTTGGCGACCGGCGGCTTTGCCATCGGTGCGACTTCGACGAGATCGAGGCCCTCGGACTGCGCGAGCTTGAGAGCGTCGAACTTGCTCATCACGCCGCGCTTGCCGCCGTCGTCGTCGATCACCAACAATTCGTGCGCGTTGATGAATTCGTTGATGCGCGGGCCGTCTTTCGAGGCCGGCATGGCTGCTTGGTAGGGACGTCTAACGATTGGTTGTCTCCATCGGGTTAGCCCGCCGGCGCGCGATACGTCAGGTGTTCCGTCGCCGTCCGACCTGCGCTTGCGCCCCGGTCATCGTGCAACGGTTTTCACCTTCGCATTATCCCTTGGCGGTCACCCTATGATCGGCGGGTTCGGACCCGATGGCGCTCGCGAGAGCGGCGGGTCTTCGCGTGAACGGCGCGCCGGATAACCCGGCACGCCGCCACGGCACAAGCATAGGACTCCCCGCGATGATGGCAAGGGTTCTTGAGGGTGGCGTGCGTTTTCGCCCGCCACCGTTCGCGTTTTAGGCCAGGTCGGGGGGCGTCGCCTCAGCCACCAGCTGTTTGATCAGGGCGTCGAGGGCGATCGTTTCCTGCCGTTCGGACCCCAGGCGGCGGACGGAGAGCGTGCCCTCCTCCGCCTCTTTGCGGCCGGCCACCAACAAATACGGGACCTTGGCCAGCGAGTGCTCGCGGACCTTGTAGTTGATCTTTTCGTTGCGCAGGTCGGTCTCGGTCCGGATGCTGGCGAGCTTCAGCGCGGCCGTCACCTTCTTCGCGTAGGGGTCGGCGTCGTTGACGATGGTCGCGACCACCGCCTGCGTCGGGGCGAGCCAAAGCGGGAACTTACCGGCGTGGTGTTCGATCAGGACGCCGATGAAGCGTTCGAGCGAGCCGACGATCGCGCGGTGAAGCATGACCGGGCGTTTGCGCGTTCCGTCTTCTGCGATGTACTCGGCGTCCAGGCGTTCGGGCAGGACGTAGTCGAGCTGGATCGTGCCGCATTGCCAGTCGCGGCCGATGGCGTCGCGCAGCACGAACTCAAGCTTGGGCGCGTAGAACGTGCCTTCGCCCGGGTTGACCGAGTAGGGCAAGCCGATGGCCTTGCAGGCGTTCTCGAGCGCCTTCTCGGCGTGATCCCACTGTTCTTCGGTGCCGCCGCGGAGTTCGGGGCGGGTCGCGAGTTTGGTGATGAAACTGTCGAAGCCGAGTTCTTTGTAGACTTCGGTCAACAACGCGACGAAGCGCCGTGTCTCGTCGACGATCTGATCTTCAGTGCAGAAGATGTGGGCGTCGTCTTGCACGAAGCTGCGCACGCGCATGATGCCGTGGAGCGCGCCCGACGGTTCATAGCGGTGGCACGCGCCAAATTCGGCGAGGCGCAGCGGCAGGTCGCGATAGGATTTGAGGCCCTGCTTGAATATCTGCACGTGGCCGGGGCAGTTCATCGGTTTGACCGCGAGGACTCTGCGCGCGTGCTCGCCGCCGCCTTCATCGACTTCGGCGATGAACATGTTCGGGCGATAGTTTTCCCAGTGGCCGGACTGTTCCCACAGTTTGCGGTCGATGAGCTGGGGCGTTTTCACTTCGCGATAGTCGGCGCGTTCCACCTTGCGCCGGATGTAGTTTTCGACGGTGCGATAGAGCGTCCAGCCTTTCGGATGCCAGAAGACTTGGCCGACGGCTTCTTCCTGGATGTGGAAGAGGTCCATCTCCTTGCCGATTTTGCGGTGATCGCGCTTCTCGGCTTCTTCCAGGCGTTGCAGGTAGGCGGCGAGTTCTTTCTCGTCGCGCCAGGCGGTGCCGTAGATGCGTTGCAGCTGTGCGTTCTTGGCGTCGCCGCGCCAGTAGGCGCCCGCGATCTTGGTCAGCTTGAAGCCGAGGCCGATCTTGCCTGTCGAGGGCAAATGCGGGCCGCGGCAGAGGTCGTGCCAATCGCCATGGTAGTAGACGCGCACTTCTTCATCCGCCGGCAGATCGCGGATGATCTCGGCCTTGTATTGCTCGCCGAGGTCCAAGAAGTGCTTCACGGCATCGTCGCGCTTCCAGACCGTGCGTTTGGTCGGCAGGTCGCGGGCGACGAGTTCGCGCATCTTCGCTTCGATCTTCGGCAGATCGTCGGGCGTGAAGGGTTCGTTGCGGGCGAAGTCGTAAAAGAAACCGTCCTCGATGTTAGGGCCGATCGTCACCTGCGTGCCGGGGAAGAGTTCCTGCACGGCCTGCGCCAGCAAGTGCGCGGTGTCGTGGCGGATGAGGTCCAGCGCCTCTTCACTCTTGCGGGTGACGATTTCGACCTTGGCGTCGTGCGGAATCGGCCAGTCGAGATCTTTCATCTCGCCGTTGACCTTCACCGCCAGCGCCGCCTTCGCGAGGCCTGCGCCGATCGATGCTGCGACGTCCGCTCCGCTCGAGCCACGCGTCGTCGTCCGCACCGAGCCATCTGGCAAGGTG
>JAEUMM010000129.1 GCA_016792645.1 Alphaproteobacteria bacterium
TCGCCTGCCGTCACTTGGCCGGTCGAGGACCAGATTGTCGTCTCCGTCGGTCCGTAGACGTTCCAGAGTTCGCCACCGCCTTCGCAGAGGCGGTTGGCGAGATCGCGCGGCAGCGGTTCGCCGCCGCACAACATCTTCAGACCGGGACGCGGCTTCAGGCCTGCTTCGAGCAACAAGCGCCAGAGCGACGGTGTGGCTTGGAGTACGGTCGCGCCAGCCTGTTCGGCGAGCTCGACGAGGGCCGTGCCGCTGCGAACCTGTTCACGGTCGGCGATGACGGCGCGGCCGCCAGTGAGCAAGGGCAGGAAGAGTTCGAGGCCGGCGATGTCGAACGAGATCGTCGTGACGGCGATGATGGTGTCGGCCTTGGTGAAGCCCGGCGCTTTCGCCATCGAGAGCATGAAGTTCACGACGGCGCGGTGCGTGACCTCGACGCCCTTCGGCGTGCCGGTCGAGCCTGAGGTGAAGATCACGTAGGCGGACGATGTGGCGTCGCGGCGGCGCGGCGTCGCGCGGTCGGCCGGCAGTTCGGGCGCGGGACGGTCGGTGCGCCAGACTTCGACGCCTTCGCCGGCGAGTGCCGCCGTTTCGTCGTCGGCGCAGATGAGGGCGACGGTGTCGGCCGCTTCCAGCGTTTGCTTTAGGCGCGCGGGCGGATGGGTCGGATCGAGCGGCACATAGGCGTTGCCGGACTTCAGCACCGCGAGCAGCGCCACGGGCAGATCAAGCGAGCGCGGCAGCGCGACGGCGATGCGTTCGCCGCCGTCGGGCACGAGGGCCGCGAGGCGCTTGGCCATGTCGGTCGAGCGTGCTTCGAGTGCGCCGTAGGTCAGCGTGACGCCTTCGCATTCGAAGGCGACGGCGTCGGGCGTTGCTTCGGCCTGCGCTGTGACAAGTTCGTGGATCAGGTTGTCGCGCGGGTAGGCGACCGCCGTGGCGTTCAGGTCGTCGATCAGCCAGCGCGTATCGGCTTCACTGAGCAGCGAATAGTCGGCGATGGGGCGCGAGGCGTCTTGGGCGAGGGCGGCCAGGATCGTGTGGATGTGGCTGACCCAGCGGGCGATCGTGCTTTCGTCGTAGAGGTCGGTCGAATAGTCGACGTCGACGCGGATGCCTTCGGGATCTTCGGTCATGTTGAAGAACAGATCGAAGTTCACAAACGCTTTGCCGTTGGTGCGCAGCGAGCATTTCAAGCCCGGGAATTCGAGACCGCTTCCGACCTTTTCGAGGTTGAACTGCACGTCGGTGATCGGCGTGCGGTTCGGCGAGCGCTTGACGTCGAGTTGCTTCAGCAGCGTGCCGTAGGTGTAGCCTTGGTGCTCCATCGCGGCCATCACCTTGGTCTTTACCGCGGTGAGGAAGGTGGCGAAGCTTTCGTCGTCGCGCATCGGTACGCGGATCGGCAGGAAGTCGACGGCGTGGCCGACGAGGATTTCGTCTTCCAGCAGCGTCTGGCCCGCCATCGGCACGACGAGCGCCATGTCGCGCTGACCCGAGAGTTTGGCGAGCGTCACTTGGACGGCGGCGAAGAGCGTGGCGAACAGCGTCGCCCCTTGGCGTTGGCCCGCCTTCTTGACCGCGTTGACCAGTGCCGCGTCGTAGCGGGCGCTGTAGGTCGCGCCGCGGAAGGTCTTCATCGACGGGCGCGGACGGTCCGACGGCAGTTCGAGCGGCGCCGGGATGTCCTTGAACTCTTGCTTCCAGAACTTGGAAATACGCGCGTCGTCGGGATTGGCTTTCGCGCGATCCTTTGCGTATTTCGCAAACGGCATGGTGGGCGGCAGATCGAGTTCCGTTCCTTCGACGCGCGCGGCGTAGAAGGCGGACAGCTCGTTCATGATGATGCCCATCGACCAGCCGTCGCAGGCGATGTGGTGGCCGGTGAAGATGAAGGCGTGTTTCTGCGCCGACAGCTTCACCAATATGCCGCGACAGAGCGGTCCGCGTTCGAGATCGAACGGCGTGCGCGCTTCGGCAGCGACGAGCGACTTCAGGCGTGCCTCGGGGTCGACGTCACCCGAGGCGTCGACGAAAGGGACGTCTAACTTCATCCCCTCCTTGAGGTTGAGGCCTTCGCCCGCGGGATCGACTGTCATCCTTAGAATGTCGTGTCGCTCGACCACGTCGTTGAGCGAGTCCGTGAAGGCGGTCGCTTGCAGCTCACCTTCCAGCGTCAGCGTGCCGCTTTCGTTGTAGGCGCAGGACGCCTCCTCGCTGAGTTGGGCTGCCAGCCAGACCTCTGACTGGGCTTCGGTCATGGGGATGGCGGCTTGCGCGCGGGCCGGGATCTGCAGTTGCGCGACCGAGCGGATCGGCGACGATGACGAGCCCAAGATGCCGACCTTGCGCAGCGCCTCCAAGCTTTCCTTGAAGACACGGATGACGCGCGACATGTCGGCGTCGGTGTGCGCGGTGGTGAGATAGAACGGCAGACCTTCGAGCACGTTGACGCCGAGCAGGCGCATGTGGGCGAAGAGCATGCCGCCCAGCGGATCTTCGGTCGCGAAGTTCGCGTAGCACCAGCTGCTGTAGCTTTCGAAGCGCGTCTTGACGTTGTTGCGTTCGAGTTCGCCGTTCAGCTCCGTCACCAGACGGCGCATGCGGTCGGCGAGTTCCTCCTGCAGCTTCGGACCTTTGTCCTTCAGGTGCTGCAGCACGGCGCGGCAGACGGCCATGGTGAGCGGGTGGCGCACGAAGGTGCCGGCGAAGAATGTCGGCGCCACTTCGGGCACGCTGTCGTCGCCGTATTCCCAGAAGCCGCCGTCGAGGGCGTCGAGATATTCCTTCTTGCCGGCAAGCACGCCGACAGGCATGCCGCCGCCGACGACCTTGCCGTAGGTCGCCATATCGGCGCGAATGCCGAGCAGCGCCTGCATGCCGCCCGGATGGACGCGGAAGCCGGTCACGACTTCGTCGAAGATGTAGACGATGCCGGTTTCTTCCGTGACGACGCGCAGTTCCTGGAGGAATTCCTTCGGCAGCAGCGAGGGATGACGGCTCTGCACCGTTTCGACGATAACGGCGGCGATGTCGTCCGCATTGGCGCGGATCCATTCGATCGCGTTCGGATCGCCGTAAGGCAGCACGATCATGTTGTTGACCGAGTCCTGCGGGATGCCGGGGGCGACGGGCAATGCGCCGCGGTTCGACTTGCCTGCGGGCGGCTTCACCAGCACTTCGTCGAATTGGCCGTGATAGGCGCCGCCGAACATCACGATCTTCTCGCGGCCGGTCACGGTGCGCGCGACGCGCATGGCGACCATCACGCCTTCGGAGCCCGTGTTGCAGAAGGCGACGCGTTCGTTGCCGGTCATCTCGGCGAAGAGTTGCGCGACTTCGCCGGCGAGCGGCGTTTGCGGGCCGATGGCGAAGCCGTCGGCCATCTGTTTCGCGAGCGCTTCAAGGATGAAGTCCGGCGCGTGGCCGAACATCGTCTGGCCGAAGCCGTTGACGAGGTCGATGTATTCGTTGCCGTCGATGTCCCAGAGGCGCGAGCCTTTGCAGCGCTGGACCCAGAGCGGATAGACCATTTCCTTCCACTCGGCGCGGAAGCCGTTGGCCGTGCGCGGGTCGGAGAGGACGTGGCGATATTGCTGCGTGCGCGCCTTCGACGTCGGCGATTTCTCGGCGTAGCGACGTACGAAGTCTTTGATGAACGCCGTCTTCTCCGGCGACAGTTCCGTCGCCGCGGACGATTGGCCTGTGCGGTAGACGGCGAAGCGGGACGGCGCTTCCTCTTCGACGACCGGCATGGGTACCGCTTTCAGCGCGGGCGGCGACGATTTCACCGGTGCGGGGGCGGCCGCAACGGGCGCCGGTTGCGCCATCACGGGCTGCTGCGCCGGGATCATCATCGGCTGCTGAGCGATACCACCCATCGACTGCATCGCTTGCAGTTGCTGCGCGATCAGCGTCTGCATCGCGACCATCTGCATCTGGAAGACGCCTTCCATGCCGCCGCCCGCGGGCATCTGCATGGGCGCAGCCTGCATCATCGGCATTTGCACCGGCGCGGGCGTGTAGACAGGGGCCTGCTGCATCGGCATGGTCATCGTCGGCTGAGGCTGCGGCGCGGCGGCCGCTGGCGCGGGGGCTGCGGCGGGTGCGGGTGCAGCGGCCGGCAGCGAGTCGGGCTTTGCGGTTTTCGCGACATGGGCGGTCAGCGCGTCGAGGGACGGATAGTCCTTCATCAGCTGGCGGAAGGTGATCTTCACGCCGAAGGCCTTCTGCAGTTTTTGTACGACCTGCCCTAGGAAGAGCGAGTCGAAGCCCAATTCGACGAAGCCGACATTCGACGGGGCTTCGGCGAGGCTTTCACCGGAAAGCTCTTCGAAAAGACCGCGGATGCGGGCTTCAATCTGTGCGTTTCTATCAGTCATGGCGTGCTCTGATGTTGCCGGGGCCGGAGACGGCGGGACCGGGCTGGTTTGTGCGTGTGATTGTGTCGGAACGTGAGGAACTGGCGCCTGCGTCGGCGCGACGATCTGCATTTGCGGCGGCGCGGGTTGCGCCGGGACTTCGATCGTTGCCGCCTTGGCCGGTGCATCGATCCAGTATTTCTTGCGCGCGAAGGCGTAGGTCGGCAGCGACGTGCGCTTGGCGCCGGGCGCTGCGATTTTCGACCAGTCGAGATCGACGCCCTCGCACCACAGGCTTCCGAGCGCGCGGGCGAAGGTGACGTCGTCTTCGTCGCGCGCGGCGAATTCGGGCAGCGTCGCGATGGCGGTGCGTTTGCGGCCAGCTGCCTGACCGGCGAAGGTTGCGAGCGTGCGACCGGGGCCGACTTCGAGCAGGATCAGGCTGTCGTCTTCGAGGAGCGTCGAGAGCGCCTGCGCGAACTTCACGGTCTCGCGGCAGTGCTTGGCCCAGTAATCGGGCGACGTCGCCTCTTCGGCGCGGATCCATGTGCCACTGACGGCGCTGACATAACGGCGCGCCGGGGCGGCGAGTTTCGCCTTTTGCGCTTCGGCTTTCAGCGGCTCGATGACGCCGTCCATCATCGCGGAGTGGAAAGCGTGCGAGGTGTGCAGGCGGCGGTGCGTGATGTCTTTGGCCGTCAGCTTTTCTTCGAGGGCGGCAATCGCTTCGAAGGGGCCCGACACGACCGAGAGCGACGGTGCGTTGACGGCCGCGATCTCGACACCGTTGCCGCAATATTCGGCGAGCTCGTTCTCGGACAGGCGGACGGCGAGCATCGCGCCTGCCGGTTGAGCCTGCATCAGGCGGCCGCGTGCCGCGACCAGACGCAAGCCGTCTTCGAAGGAGAACACCCCGGCGAGGCAGGCGGCGACGAATTCGCCGAGGCTGTGGCCGATCATAGCGTGGGGTTCGACGCCGCGATCCATCAGGACACGGGCGGTCGCATATTCGATAACGTAGAGCGCGGGCTGCGCGAGTACGGTCGAGCGGATCGGATGCGGGGCGTCGTCGTCGTCGCTGACGTTGTCGTAGAGGACCGCGCGCAGGTTGACGCCCATCGTTTGTTTCAGCACTTGCGTGCCGCGGTCGACGATGTCGCGGAAGATCGGTTCGTTCTCGTACAGGCTGCGGCCCATGCCGGGGTATTGGGCACCTTGGCCCGGGAACATGAAGACGATTTTCGGCGCGGACGATTTCGTGGCGGCCTTCGTCTTTTTCTTCAGCTGCGCGACCGCTTCGTCGATGGTCGTTGCGGCGACGGCGAGACGCTGATCGAAGGCGCGGCGGCCGACCTGCAGCGTGTGTGCGACGTCGGCAAGGCGTGCGTCCGGGTTCTGTTCGAGGTGCGCGGCGAGGTTGGCTGCCATGCGCTCAAGCGAGTCGGTCGTGCGCGCGGAGAGAGGCAGAATCTCAGCGCGTGGCGCGCGGTCGGCGCGCATCGTTTGCGGCGCTTCTTCGAGCACCATGTGGACGTTCGTGCCGCCCATGCCGAACGCGCTGACGCCTGCGCGGCGCGGCGTTGCGCTTTCTGCCCACGGCGTCAGTTCGGCGCTGATCTTGAAGGGGCTGGACGCCAGGTCGATGTGCCGGTTCGGACGTTTGAAGTTGACCAGCGGCGGCAGTTCGGCGGCCTTCAGCACCAGCGCCGTCTTGATGACACCGGCGACGCCGGCGGCGGCATCGAGATGGCCGAAGTTCGCCTTTACGGCGCCGAGTGCGCAGAAATTCTTCTCGTCGGTCGTTGCGCGGAACGCTTTGACGAGGCCGTTGAATTCGATCGGGTCGCCGAGCGGCGTTGCGGTGCCGTGGCATTCGACGTAGCCGATGGAGCCGGCGTCGATTTCAGCCATGGCGTGCGCGGCGGCGATGGCGGCCGCTTGGCCTTCGACGCTTGGCGCGGTGAAGCCGATCTTCTGGCTGCCGTCGTTGTTGATGCCGAAGCCGCGGATGACGGCATAGATCTCATCGCCGTCGGCAATGGCGTCGTCGAGGCGTTTCAGCAGCACGACGCCGGCGCCGGCGCCGAAGATGGTGCCGTCGGCATCGGCATCGAAGGGGCGGCAGTGGCCGTCGTGCGAGACAATGCCGCCTTCCATCGTCTGATAGCCGCGCTTCTGTGGGAAGGTGATCGAGACGCCGCCGGCGAGCGCCATGTCCGACTGATAGAGCAGCAAGCTCTGGCACGCCTGAACGATCGCCACCGCCGACGTCGAGCAGGCCGACTGAACGTTGATCGCCGGACCCTTGAGGTCGAGCTTGTAGGCGACGCGGGTCGCCAGGAAGTCGGCGAGCGAGCCCGAGATTTCGGCGTAGGAGCCCACCTGATAGTTCGACGTGATTTCTTCGATCGCCGCGCGGTCGGCGCAGACGTGACGGATCAAGTAGCTGTTGAACGCGGCGCCGGCGAAGACGCCGATCGGGCCTTTGTAGGTTTTTGGGTCGTAGCCGGCGTCTTCCAGCGCCTCCCATGCGCATTCGAGAAGCAGGCGGTGCTGAGGGTCGGTGAGCGAGGCCTCGCGCGCGTGCATGCCGAAGAATTCGGGCTCGAACATGTCGACGTCGTCGAGAACGGCGCGCGCTGGAACGTAGTCCGAGCCACCGCGGACGTCTTGCGAGAACGCGTCTTCGAGTTCTTCAGGCTTAAAGCGCGTGACGGACTCGACGCCGTTTCTGATGTTGGCCCAGAGTTCGCGCACGTTGCGCGCGCCGGGGAAGCGGCCGGACATGCCGACGATCGCAATCGCGGCGCCGTAGGACGGCGCCTGCTGGTCGTCGTCGCGATCCGGCGTGTTCGTCATGATTTCACCCGGGCGGCGCGCAGACGTTTCAACGCATCACCCTGCTGCTTTGCGCGGCTTTGGGCGGCGGCGACGCGGCCTGTCCCCATGTCCTCGCCGCGCAGCATGCGCGCCAGCGCGGTGATCTTCGGATGTTCGAACATGGCGACGATTTCGAGTTCGCGGCCGAATTCTTTTTGCACGCGCTCATGCACTTCCATCAGCTGCACCGACGTGCCGCCGAGGTCGAAGAAATTGTCCTGCGTGCCGATCTGGTCGAAGCCCAACACCGCGCGCCACACGTCGCGGAGTTTGCTTTCGACGTCGCTTGCGGGTTCGGTCACCGTGTCTTGCAGCGTGATCGGCGGCTTGGGCAAGCGGGCACGATCGACTTTGGTGTTCGCCGTCAGCGGGATCGAGTCGATCGCCAGCGCGTGATACGGGATCATGTGCGCGGGCAGACGCGTGCGC
>JAEUMM010000216.1 GCA_016792645.1 Alphaproteobacteria bacterium
CTTCGAAGAGGTCGATGGCTACGACGAGATGATCGTCCTGCGCGACATCCGCTTCGAGTCGCACTGCGAACATCACCTGGCTCCAATCATCGGCAAAGCCCACGTCGGCTACCTGCCGTCGAACAAGGTCGTCGGCATCTCGAAACTCGCCCGCGTGGTCGAGGCTTACGCCCGCCGCCTGCAGGTGCAGGAAAAAATGAATGCCCAGATCGCGAACACGATCCAAAACATCCTGGAGCCCAAAGGCGTCGCCGTCGTCATCGAAGCCCGCCACCAATGCATGACCACCCGCGGCGTCCACAAGACGGGCGTCACGATGGTCACCTCCACTATGCTAGGCGCCTTCCGCGACGACCCCCTCACCCGCCGCGAATTCCTGCACATCATCGGCAACCCAGCCTCAAGCATCGACGGCTAGCTGCGAGCGGTCTAAGTTGGCGGCCGAGAGAGATCCATGGTCGCCACCTACACGCCCCGCCAAATGCTCGAACGCCTGATCGCGTTCGACACCACCAGCCGCGGCTCGAACCTCGAGCTGATCGATTTCGTCGCCGGCTATTTGCGCGAGCACGGGCTTGAGCCGCGTCTAATCCCGAACGCGGAGGGCACGAAGGCGAACCTCCTCTGCACGCTCGGTCCCGACAAACCCGGAGGCATCATCCTCTCCGGCCACACCGACGTCGTGCCCGTCGACGATCAGGAGTGGCACACCGATCCGTTCACCGCGATCGAGAAAGACGGCAAGCTCTATGGCCGCGGCACCGCCGACATGAAGACGTTCTCCGCCGTCGCCTTGGCGCTCGTGCCGGAATTCCTCAAGCGCGGCGTGAAGACACCCGTCCACATCGCACTCTCCTACGACGAAGAAATCGGCTGCCTCGGCGTCCGCCCGATGATCGCCGACATCGCGCGCAACCTCCCGACGCCAAAGCTTGCCATCATTGGCGAACCCACCGACATGAAGGTCGTGAACGCCCACAAAGGCATCCGCTCCTTCCGAACGACGGTGACGGGCCGCGAAGCCCACTCCAGCCGCACCGACAAAGGCGTGAACGCGGTCATGGTCGCGGCCGAACTGATCATGCAGATCAGCCATCTCGCCGAAGAGATGCGACGAAAGGGCGACCCCTCGGGCCGCTTCGAGCCGCCTTACACGACGGTGCAATCCTCGACGATCGAAGGCGGCACCGCGCTCAACATCTTGGCGCACCACTGCACGTTCCAATGGGAGTTCCGCTATCTGCCGGGCACCAGCGCCAACGAAATCTTCGAAGCCTTCGACGCTCACGCGCGCGAAAAAATCCTGCCGCGCCTGCGCGAAATCGCACCCGAGGCCGACATCGTGACGACACCGCGCGCCCACGTCCCGCCGCTCGTCGCGCGCGACGATTGCCCCGCCGAAGTCCTGGCGAAACAACTCACCGGCCGCAATCACGCCGAAGCCGTCTCCTACGGCACCGAAGCGGGCCTATTCCAAGAAGCGGGCATCCCGTCCGTCGTTTGCGGCCCGGGCAACATCCTGCAAGCGCACAAGCCGAACGAATTCATCGAGCTATCGCAGATCGACGCCTGCGTGACGTTCATGCGCCGTCTGGTCGATCAGGTCGCCGTCTGAGTTTTCAGCAACTCGTCCGGCTGGAAACTATAGACGGTCGAACAGAACTCGCACGTCGCACGTACAAGCCCATCCTCGCCCGCTAACTCGCGCACTTCCGATTCCGGATATTGCGACAGCACCGCCGACACCCGCTCCGCACTGCACCGGCAACCGAAGTTCAAATCCTCGGTCTCGAACACGCGAACACCGTCCTCGTGGTAGAGCCGGAACAGCAAGCGTTCCGCCTCAACCTGCGGATCGACGAGCTCATGCGGCTCGATGGTCGAGAACAAAACCGAAGCCCGGTTCCAATCCTCATCGACATCGTGCCCGGGCTTCGGCGCATTGTGCCCGCCCAGCGCCGCAAGATTCTGGATCACCATCCCACCCGCGCGCCAATGGGGACTAGGATCGCCGCGCGAAATCAACGTCGCAACGCTGAGCCGGATGCGCGTCGGAATCTGTTCCGATTGCTCGAAGTAAGCCGTCGCCGCATCGCCCAGCCCCTCGGCGTCCAAAGGCACGATCCCCTGATAGCGCTCCATATCGCCGCCGGGATCAATCGTAATGGCGAGCGACCCCTTGCCGACCAGGTCGCTAAACGCCGGCAAAGGCCCGAGCGCCATAACGGCGTCCCGATCGAACGTCGCGCACGCCCGCAACGTGCCCGGCGACGAGTAGTCCGCGACCACCATCCGCAACGGCCCGTCACCGCGCGTCTGCAGCGTCAGCACCCCGTCGAATTTCAGCGACGCGCCAAGCAGCGCCGTCAAAGCCAACGCTTCACCGACAACCCGCGAAACGGCTTCAGGATACGCGTGTGCGGCCAGCACGCGATCGGCCAGATCGGTCAAATGAACGATCCGGCCCCGAACGTTCATGCCTTCGATTTGGAAGCTGCGAACGAAGTCCGGCCCTGTCACGTCATCGCCCAAACAAGCACAGCCTTCTGCGCATGCAGACGGTTCTCCGCTTCGTCGAACACGACTGAGCGCGGCCCATCCATCACGGCATCGGTCACTTCTTCGCCGCGATGCGCCGGCAGGCAGTGCATGAAGATCGCGTCCTTGGCCGCGCTCATCAATTTCTCGTCGACGCGGTAGCGCGACAGCGAATTGTGCCGCGAACGCGTCCCGCCTTCGCCAAGCTGATCCGTCTCCGACATCTGTACCCAGGTATCCGTCACGACCGCCGACGCGCCCGAAGCCGCCTCAAGCGGATCGCGCACCATATGCACGCTCCCGCCTTCCTGCCGCGCCCACGCCAGCAGGCGCGGATCGGGCGCGATCTCCGGCGGACAAGCCACGCGCAACTCGAACTTGAAACGCACCGCCGCATGGATCCACGACGCGCACACATTGTTGCCCGCGCCCGACCACACGACGGTCTTGCCCGCGATCGGTCCGCGATGCTCTTCAAACGTCATGATGTCGGCCATCAGCTGGCACGGATGCGTTTTGTCGGTCAGGCCGTTGATGACCGGAATGGTCGACGCTTCGGCAAGCTCTAGTAGGCTTTGATGCCGCTTCGTGCGCAGCATCACCGCATCGACATAACGCGACAGAACGCGCGCCGTGTCGCCCACGGTTTCCCCATGCCCGAACTGCATATCGCGCCCGTCCAGGAACATCGTCTCGCCGCCCAACTGGCGCATGCCGACGTCGAAGGAAATGCGCGTGCGCGTCGACGGCTTCTCGAAGATCAACGCCAGCATCCGCCCCTTGAGCGGCAGCACGTCGTCTTCGGCGCCCTTCGGACGCCCGCCGCGCGCGTCCTTCATGCGCTTCGCATCGTCGATCAGCTTGCGCAACGTCACGCCATCCAGCGCGTCGAGATCCAAAAAGTGTTTGGCGGTCATAGCTTTGGCAGGCGCGTTCATTTCGCGGCGTCTTTCATGGGACGGTGAGTTAGGCTCAAACAGGCGTCATTCAAAATGCCGATCGCTTCGCGGACATGGTCCTCGTCGATGATCAGCGGCGGCAAAATGCGAACGACATTGTCGCCCGCGCCGATGGCCAACAGGCCGCGCTCGCGCATCGCGTCGATCAGCAAATTGTTGGGCATCTTGCATTTGAGACCAAGCAAAAGTCCCTCTCCGCGCACCTCTTCGATGACATCGCGGTGCTTGTCCGCGACCATCGCAAGCTGCTGCTTCAGATAATTCGCGATTCTGTTGACGTGCGGGAGAAACGATGGCTCAAGCACGATATCGAGCACGGCATTGGCGACGGCCATCGCCAGCGGATTGCCGCCGAACGTCGACCCGTGAACACCGGCCGTCATGCCCGATGCGGCCCGCTCCGTCGCAAGGCAAGCGCCGACCGGAAACCCGCCGCCCAACGCCTTGGCGATCGCCATGATATCCGGCGTCACGCCCGACAATTCATGCGCAAAGAGTTTGCCGGTGCGCCCCATGCCGCTCTGCACTTCGTCGAGCACAAGCAACAAACCATGCTCGTCGCACAGCTGGCGCAGCGCGCGCATCTTCTCAGGCGCCACCGGCCGAATGCCGCCCTCACCCTGAATAGGCTCGATCAAAATGCCGGCCGTCTCCGGCCCGATCGCACGCTTGACCGCGTCGAGATCGCCGAACGGCACCTGATCGAAACCTTCGACCTTCGGCCCAAAGCCTTCGAGATATTTCTTCTGCCCGCCCGCCGCGATCGTCGCCAGCGTGCGTCCGTGAAACGCGCCCTCGAACGTGATCAGCCGATAGCGCTGCGGCGCGCCATTATGTGAATGAAATTTGCGCGCCATCTTGATCGCACACTCAAGCGCCTCGCCGCCCGAATTGCAGAAGAAGACAGTGTCCGCAAACGTCGCGGCGACCAAACGCTCGGCCAATCGCTGCTGTCCCGGCACCTGATAGAGGTTCGAGGTGTGCCAAAGCTTAGCCGCCTGCGCGGTCAGTGCCGCCACCAGATGCGGATGCGCATGGCCCAGCGCGTTAACGGCGATGCCCGCGCCGAAGTCAAGAAAGCGCCGGCCGTCCGTCGCGAAAATGAAAGGCCCTTCGCCCCTCTCGAACGCGACCGGCGCCCGAGCATAGGTCGGCAAAATCGGAGTAATCACGGATTTTCCTAACAAAAGCGCGGAAGCACGTCCGGGTTTCCGCAGAAAGCCTAGTATTTGGTGGCACCCCAATCCCTGTCAACGGAGCGAACGCGCGCAGGCGTTTACGCGATGTTAACCATTTGTGCCTGTGGAGTAACAATCCCCAATAACTAGATGTGGTGCCGCCCGTATCATCTTGTAGTTCCAAGGCTCTTCCATACTATTGATCGTCTTAACCATGCCTACCCGAGTGGAGGAAGTAACGAAATGGGCTGGACGGAAGAGCGCGTAGAGCTTCTCAAGCAGCTCTGGAGCGAGGGCCTAAGTGCCAGCCAGATCGCGCGCCAACTCGGCGGCGTGACCCGCAACGCCGTCATCGGGAAAGTCCACCGTTTGGGCCTCGCCGGCCGCGCCACCCCGGCCCGCGCTGAGCGCCCCCGGATGCAGGTCGCCCGCCGCGTCACCCGCCCGCGCCCGCAGCCGATGATCCAGGTCCCGATCGTCGAAAAGGATCCGGTGATCGACGAACACGGCCGCAAGACGACGGTGCTGACCGTCAACGACCGCATGTGCAAATGGCCGATCGGCGACCCGTCGACGGCGGACTTCCACTTCTGCGGTCACCCGCCCAAGGCAGGCTCGCCCTATTGCGACGCGCACTGCGTGAAGGCGTTCCAACCCGCTCAAGGCCGCCGCGATCGCGAGCGCGACAAGGACTTCCGCCGCTATTTGGCGAACAGCTGATCACCGCCCTTGAGGGGAGCGAAAAGGGTCGGCCCTAACGGGTGGGCCCTTTTTTTGTTGCCTTACGCGCCGACGCCCTCGGCAAGCGCCAGCGTGTCGGTCCGCAGACGCGCCGCGTCACGCATCGGCGGCGCTCCAAACAACCGCGCATACTCGCGGCTGAACTGCGACGCGCTCTCGTAACCGACGGCAAAGCCCGCTTGGGACGCATCTGGGTTGCATTGTGGGCCAAGAGCGAAGAGAGGGTCGGCGAACGCTTTGCGTAACGCCCAAAGAGGCGAGGCCAGCCAATGCGCGGACCTCGCTTCAACGTCTCAGCTGAATGCTAGACCTTGAAGGACTCGTCCAGCGCATAGCCCGCCGATCGCACGGTGCGGATCGGATCAAGCTGTCCCGGCTCGTTCAGAGCCTTGCGCAGCCGCCCGATGTGAACGTCGACGGTGCGCGCATCAACGTAAACGCCCGAACCCCACACCGCATCGAGCAGCTGCTCGCGGCTGAACACGCGTCCCGGATGCTGCAGGAAATGGTCGAGCAATCTGTACTCGGTCGGCCCCAAGTGAATGTCTTTGTCGCCCCGCTTCACCCGATGCGCCGAGCGGTCGATCGTCACCTCGCCGAACGAGACGATATCTTCGGCCAGCGCCGGCCGTATGCGCCGCATCACGGCGCGAATGCGCGCCAGAAGCTCGGTCATCGAAAACGGCTTGGTGATGTAGTCGTCGGCGCCGGTATCCAGCCCGCGCACGCGATCGGCTTCTTCGCCCCGCGCCGTCAGCATGATGATCGGCACGTTGCGCGTTTCGGCCCGGCCGCGCAGACGCCGGCACACTTCGATCCCCGACACCTTGGGCAGCATCCAATCCAGAAGCACGAGATCCGGCGTATCTTCCGCCGCCACCATCAGCGCCTCGTCCCCGTCGTGCGCCTCAAGTGCCCGGTATCCTTCCTTCTCCAGATTGTAGCGCAGAAGCGTCATCAACGGCGCCTCGTCCTCCGCGACGAGGATCACCGGCTTTTTCGGCGCGCTCTGTCTCAGCGAGCCGGATGAAGGATCAAGATTTGTCATGTGGCTGCACGGTCGTTGTTGATGTGATGTCGCTCTTGGGCCGCTGATCGCCGATCTTCGCCGCCGTCACCACGTAGTGGACGGTCTCTGCGATATTGGTCGCGTGGTCCCCGATACGTTCGAAATTCTTGGCCACGAACAGAAGATGCGTCGACGGTCCGATCTTGCGCGGATCTTCCATCATGTAGGTCAAAAGCTCGCGAAACAGCGAATTGTAGATCTCGTCGATCTCGCCGTCGCTTTTCCAGACTGTCATCGCCGCGTTCGGATCGCGCCTGGCATAGGCGTCCAGCACGTTCTTCAGCTGCGCCAGCGCCTGCCGTCCCATGCGCGCCAAGCCTTGCGTGAGATGCGCGTCGGGTGCGTCGCGCGAAATGACCATCACCCGCTTCGCCACGTTCTTCGCCAAGTCGCCGATGCGTTCGAGATCGGCGGAAATCTTCAGCGCCGCCAGCGTCTCGCGCAGATCCAAGGCCAACGGTTGGCGCAGCACCAGCAGCTGCACAACTTGCTGCTCAATCTGTTCCTCGAGCAGATCGATCCGCGAATCCGCGGCGACGACTTGTTCGGCGACGACCACGTCGCGCCGGGCTATGGCGTCGATGGCATGGGCCAGTTGCGTCTCGCACAGGCCGCCCATCTGAACGATGCCGGTGCTCAAAGCTTCAAGCTGGTCGTGAAAGGACTTGACGATATGCTCAGACATTTCCGCCTCGTGCGTGACAGCGTGTGCGCGCGTCGGGCTCATCCGGCAGGTCCGCTCGTCAATGTGACAAGCCCGACTTATGACCTTTGCGCTGACCTAATGTGACAAAGCAATGAAGGATTTATGACGCCGTCAGAAGGCCCTGCTGCGGCGCATCTCCGGTGCCCGCCTCCGTCGCCAGCGGAAGGTAAACCGTAAAGGTCGACCCTTCACCAACCTTGCTCTCAATGGTCAGCCGCCCGCGATGGCGGCTGATGATGTGCTTGACGATCGCAAGACCCAGGCCGGTGCCCCCGATGGCCCGGCTGCGCCGCACGTCGACCCGATAGAACCGCTCGGTCAGCCGCGGAATATGCTCCCGCGCAATACCCTCGCCCCGGTCGCGCACGGCGACATAGACCGCCGGCGAGGGGCCGGGCTCCCCCGGTCCCGCACGCCGCGTCCCGAGTTCGAGCGTAACCGGCGTCTGCGGCCGTCCATACTTGATCGCGTTGTCGACCAGGTTTTGCACGACCTGGAACAGCTCGTCCCGCTCACCCGCCACGTTCGGCAGCGACGACGGCTCGACGATTTCGAGCTGCACGTTTGCGGCGACCGCAACCGGCGACAGCGCGTTCATCACCTCTTCGACGACGTCGCTCAGATTGACGTTGCCGGAGGGCCGCACGTGCTCGTTAAGCTCGATGCGCGTCAGCGACAGCAGATCGTCGATCAAACGGCGCATGCGCGTCGCCTGCTCCGACATAATGCCCAGAAACCGCTCCTGCGCGTCCGGGTCGTCCTTCGCGTGCCCGCGCAGCGTGTCGATGAAGCCCGTGAGCGACGCAAGCGGCGTACGCAGTTCGTGGCTCGCATTGGCGACGAAATCGGCTCTCATCTGCTCGACGCGTTGCGCCTTCGTCAGGTCGCGCAGAACGATCAACGCCGCCCGCAACACGCGATCCTCGCCGTCGATCGGCGTCACATAGCATTCGAACATCTGCTCGGGCGTACCCACGAGCGGAAACTCGACCCGCTGCGCGCCGCGCCCGGCCAGCGCCAGATCGAGCGCGCCTAACACCTGCGGCGCGCGAATGACGCTCGCCAAATGCTTGCGCGGCTCGACGATGCCGAACACCTGCTCCAGCGCGTCGTTGCCGGCGACAATCCGGCCGGTATGATCGGTGAGAATGGCGGGATCGGGCAAACGCCGGATCAGATCGGCCGGTCCAAATTCCGGTCGCGGCGCCGATGGCGGCGTCGCTTGCACAACGGCCTCAGCCGCGGCGCGCCCCTGCGCAGCCGCCGTAACGATGGCAGGCGGCGGCAAGGGCTCGGGCAAGCTCCGCACGAACCCCAGCCGCGCCACCGCAAACAGCGCGACGCCAAGCCCCAGCACGAACGAGAACATCCACGCGCCCGTCCAAATCGCCAAAATAAAGAGCGCGAGCCATGCCGGAATCAGCGTCCATTTGATGTCGTCGACGCGCACGCCCAACGGCGAACGCGCGCGCTTGGGATCACCCGCCGCACCGCGAGCCGACTTGCCTTGAGCTTGTTGCGAACCGCCCGCGTTTGGGGGAAACGCGGCCCCATCGCCACCGACTGACATTTCAAAACCCTCGCCCGCATCGACGACGACCTCCCCCAAAGGCCGCCGCTTCCGCGGTTCGTGTACATAGAACCACAACATGCCAGCCGCCGCGAGCATGGCAAGCGCCGCGAGCGCAAACACCACCTCAAATCCCAGCGAGGCCGCCATCGCCCCGCCTGCAACCGCACCGATCACCTGCACCAGAGATTGCGCAGAGTTAACCATCGCAATCCGCATCGGCAGATCGGTGCGCGAGCCGAACTCCAAGACCATGTTTTGCGCCGCGATCAAGAACCCGGCATAGCCCGCGCCGATGCCCACGAAGCAGAACATCGACGCGCTCAAATCCTGAGCGAACAGCAACCCGACCGTCGCTCCGGCCCACAGCAGCAGCGCCGGCACGAACACCGCCTTGAATCCCAACTTGTCGGCAAGCCAGCCCCATCCGAGATTGGCCACCGTCTGCGACACCAGCAGCGCCGCCGACAGCCCCCCGACGGTCTTGCCGTCCAACGTTTGTATTTGCCCGACAAAGATCACGTAGAAGGGCAAGGCCAGCGTGCCCAGCGTGGCCAGCGACTGCGCCCAGAAATACATCGCGAAGGCGCGGTCGTTGAGCAGCGCCGGAATGTCGGCAAGCCGCTCGCGCACACCGACGGGATCGCGCACCGTCGGCGCTTCCGGCTCGCGCACCAGATAGAGCAGCGTCAACCCCGCCGCCGTCAGCACGAACGCCAGCAAGAACGTCGAAGCGAAACCGTTCCCCAGCACATTCTGCTCGACGAGATACGTGCCGCCGAAATACGCGACCGCCGAAGCCGTCATGCCGCCGAGAAAATTGCGCAATCCGATCAGCATCCCGCGCCGATCGGGCGGGATCGTCTTCGTCAGCAGCACGTTCCACAGCACGTTCTGCATGCCCGAAAACACGCCGAGCAGCCCCAGGAACAACGCGAACGCGTAAAGCGCGGCCTGGGGCGGCAGCAAGAACCCGGCCAGCGCCAAGCCCAAAACGGACAAGCGCATCGCCCAGCCGTAACGCAGACCAAGGTCGACGATCTTGCGCCGGTGCTCGATCGCGGTTGCGCCGAACACGCTGGAAAAGAAAGCGCCCAGATGCTGCGTGGCAAGCGCCAAGCCCACGATGGTCGGCGAACCCGACAGCAGGAACAAATAGGCCGGCACGAAGGTCGGCGCGTTGACCAGTCGAAACCCCGTCATCGCCAGCATGCCGTGGGCAAGCTGGCTGACGTAGTTTCGCGTCAGATTGGCGGCCACTTCCTCCTGGAACTTGGCCTCTGCTGCCGCGTCGGCGTTCACGGGCGGACGACGATCCGTTCCACTGTCACCCAACCCGCTAACGCCCTTTCGTCAACTCAAACGCCGTGGCGCTTGAACCACGCGAGACACTTGCCCCACGCGTCCTTCGCCGACGCCTCGTGATAGGTCGGCCGGTAGTCGGCCAGGAAGCCGTGATCGGCGCCCGGATAGACGATGATCTCCGACGTGTCGCCCGCCGCCTTGATCGCCGCGCGCATCGCCTCGACGTGCTCAAGCGTGATCCCCTTGTCGAGTTCGCCGTAGAGACCAAGCACACGCCCCTTCAACTGCGCCGCGACCTCGACCGGATGCTTGGGCTGCGTGTTGCCTTCCTTGCGCACCAGGCCGCCGTACCAGGCGACACCCGCCTTCACGTTCGGATTATGCGCCGTGTAGAGCCACGTCTGACGGCCGCCCCAGCAGAACCCGGTGACGGCAAGCTTCGCCGGATCGCCGCCGTTGCCGGCCGCCCACTTCGCCGTCGAATCGATATCCGTCAGAACGACGTTGTCGTCGACCTTCATGACGATCTCGGCAACCAGCTTCTGAATGTCGGTGTAGGCAAGCGGATCGCCCTGGCGCGAATAGAGCGACGGCGCGACGGCGAAATAACCTTCCTTGGCAAAGCGGCGGCACACGTCCTTGATCCATTCATGGATGCCGAAGATCTCCTGAATGACGATCACCGTCTTCAGCTTCGTCCCCTTCGCGGGCTTCGCGAAGTAGGCCGGGATCTCACCGTCCGCGACCGGAATCTTCGCCTCGCCCGTCTCAAGCCCCGTGGCGTCGGTGGTAATGCTGGAGGCCGCAATCGGCTGCACCGACAGAGCGAACCCCGTCGCCAGGCTGGTGACGGCGAACGCGCGGCGGTTGAGCGGCGTGCCTGTGACGCGCTTGATGATCTCTTCAGTCATGCGGCGACCTCCGAAGGCGGGAGCGTTGAATGAAAAAGGCCGGGTGATCACCCAGCCTTCCCCAAGACTAGCAAACCCCGCGCGCCAAGCGCGAGTCCCGCTTAGCGGATGCGACGAACCGACTCCGCCCGGTCGTTGAACCCGAGGGTCCAGAGGTTCGCCACCGACCGGTCGATGACGACGCAGAAACCGCGGTAGTTCGGCCGGTCGCACAGCTGCCAGGCGCCGCCCTGCACCACGACGCTGGAGGCCTGGTTCCCGAACCCGAACGGATTGAGATCCGCCACCTCGCCGACATAGGTCCGCGACGTACCCGTGTAGTTCGGATGGCGATAGAGCGTGATCCGCGCCGTCCCGCCGAGAGCGCAAACCAAGCGCCCGCCGCGGTTCTCGACGTCGTCGTCGCAGTCGGCGAGATCGATCGACGTCTCGCGCCACGCGCCGCCGCGATCACGGCACTCGGCGTACAGCACCGAACCATAGATGCGTCCCCTGCGGCAGCTCGCCCGCCAATTCCCGTTCGGCAAGTCATAGCCGCCGTCGTCGTCATCGTCGTCCGAACCGCGCCGGCATTGCAGCATGCCGTTCACGTTGCGGATGTCGCCGCGGCACGAGCGGAAGCTCTGCAGTTCCGTGTAACGCCAACGCCCGTTTCGATCAACGCACTCGGCGACCAGCGTATCGTCCTCGACGCGCTCGCGCCGGCACGTCTCTTGATACGACCCGCGCGGCAGCCAACCGCCGTTGTCGTCGTCGTCGTGAGGCTCCCGCTCGCAGGCCAAGCGGCCGTTCGCATTCACGATGTCGCCCTCGCAATCCTGATAGTCGCGCAGCGTCGTGTAGTTCCAATTGCCGTTGCGCATCCGGCACGTCGCCGCCAGCACGTCGTAGGTCGCCGTCGCATCGCGGCACGTCGTCAGATAGCTGCCCGACGGCACCGGCGCCGCGGAAGCCACACCGCAGAGAGTCGCAAACCCCACGACCATCGCGGCAAGCATCAAAGCGTATCTCATCGGATTCTCCCTTATCCGTCGATCACTTCGCATTCTCCGTCTGATCCCATCATGACTCAAATCGGGCCGAAATGCGGCGCTTGCGCCCCGCCGTCGCCGCTTTTGCGTGGCATCGAAGCGTGCCCCCAACGTCGAGTAAGCCCCATGCGCCTCATCACCCTCATCCTCTTGGCCGCCTTCGCCGCCACCACCGCCGACGCCGCCACCCAAAAGGCCAGCCTCATCGTCGTCGAAAAGGCCAAGCGGATCATGACCCTCTACGCCGGCAAGAAAACCATCAAGACCTACCGCATCGCCCTCGGCGGCAACCCGACGGGCCACAAAGAGCAGGAAGGCGATTCCCGCACGCCCGAGGGCCGCTACACCATCGACGCCAAGAACCCGTGGTCGGCCTTCCATCTATCGATGCGCGTCTCCTATCCCGACCGCAAGGACCGAGCCTCCGCCAGCAGGCGTGGCGTGCCCCCGGGCGGCGCCATCATGATCCACGGCACGCCGGACGGCCTCGTCGGCGCCGACGGCTCAATCCCCGACTGGACCCTGGGCTGTATCGCCGTGACCAACAAGGAGGTCGAGGAGATCTACGCCATGATCCGCCCCGGCACGCCGATCCTCATCAAGCCCTAGCGGGTCGAACAGGCGTGACCGCAATGCAAAATGCAATCTGATCCATCACGCCGTCACATCGGCGGCATTCAGCCATTTCTGCCGTCACGCATCCATCACATTGCCATCACGTGACGTCACAAACGATCCGGCGCTCGGGGCACTCGCCGCGTGGGCCGCGACCGCCTCAAGCACAGGTTCACGGTGTCAAGTTTGCAGACGCGGACCATAGCAGATTGACTGGAAAAGTCAATATTTCACTATGTCCCCGAGATACTTACCCAAGCATCGCCTCGGCCAGATCCTCCGGAACGCCACCGCCGCGCGGCATGAGATAAATCGGCGCATCGACGAACCGCCCCATCGACGCCGCGGTTTCGCCTGGCGTCACCGGATCATCCTGCGACTGCGACAGCACGATCGCCCAAGGCTCACGCCCGCGCGCGGCCAACGCGGCGCATGCCGTCAGCGTATGACTGATCGTGCCCAGATAGGTGCCCGCGACGAGCACAATGCGCGCATCGAGCAGCGCGATGAGATCGAGATTGGTGAACGTCTGCCCCAAGGGCGACATCAGCCCGCCGGCGCCTTCGATCAAGCAAACCCCTTCGGCGTTCTCCAGCGCTCGCGCGCAAAACGCTCCGACCGCGCCCGCCGGCACCACGGCATTCTCCCGCGCCGCCGCCATATCCGGCGACAGCGCCGCACGAAACCGCCACGGCGAAATCTCGTCCAACGCGTCGTCGTCGATAGCGCGGCCCAGCGCGCGCAGGATCAACCCCGTATCACTGTCGCGCGCCATCTCGCGCGTAAAACCGCTGATGACAGGCTTGACCGCATCGACGGCAATGTCGCGCCGCCGCAACGCTTCGATGACGCTGCACGTCAGATAGGTCTTACCCAGCCCCGTTCCCGTCGCGGTCACGAAATAGCCGCTCACCGCGAAAGCCCGTCAAACGGCATGATCGCCCGAACGGCCGCCGCCAGCCGCAACACGTCGTCTTCGCTGTGCGCAGCCGTGAACGTCACGCGCAACCGCGCCGTCCCATCCGGCACGGTCGGCGGACGGATGGCCGTCACCAGAAAGCCCGCCTCCTCCAACGCCCGCGACGCCGCGAGCGCCGCCTCCGAGGCGCCCACGATCAACGGCACGATCGGCGACGGCGGCACGGGCAGGTTCAATTGCGCCGCAAACAGCCGCGCCCGCGCCAGCGGCAACGCGCACAACGAAGGATCGCCCGCAATGATGTCGAGCCCCGCAATCGAAGCGGCGACAACGGTCGGCGGCAAACCCGTCGCGTAGATCAGCGTTCGCGCGCGGTTGATCAAGAGATCGACAACCGCCCGGCTCGCCGCGACATAGCCGCCATACGAGCCCACCGCCTTCGACAGCGTCCCCATCTGCACGTCGACGGCAACGCCCCAATGCGCGGCCGAACCGAATCCGTCGCCCACGACGCCCAACCCGTGCGCGTCGTCGGTCATCGTCCACGCGTCGTGATCGCGCGCAACCGCGACAATGTCCGGCAGCGGCGCCAAATCGCCGTCCATGCTGAACACGCCTTCGCTCAGCACCAAGCAATGCCGCGCGGCGCCGCGATGCTGAGCAAGCACAGCGCTCAGATGCGCGACGTCGTTGTGCCTGAACGTCACCACCGTCGCGCCCGACAGCTTCGCGCCCGACATCATGCACGCATGCGAAAGTTCATCCGTGACGATAAGATCGCCGGTTCCGACGAGAGCAGGGATGGTCCCAAGATTGGCGAGATAGCCGGATCCGAAAACAACGGCCGCCTCGGTATCCTTCACGGCCGCAATCTTCCGCTCCAACATGCCGTAGAGAGAATGGTTGCCGGTAACCAGCCGCGACGCACCGGCGCCAACGCCATAGGCCTCCGCCGCCTCCTGTGCCGCAGCCGCAAGGCGCGGATCGGTGGCAAGCCCCAGATAATCGTTGGAGCAAAAATT
>JAEUMM010000220.1 GCA_016792645.1 Alphaproteobacteria bacterium
AAGGGCCACCGCGAAATCTATCGCGGCGCCGAATACGCCGTGAACTTCGTCCCGAAGATCAAAATCGAAGTCGCCGTGCGCAGCGAGATCGCCGACGCGGTCGTGCAAGCGATCACCGACAAGGCGAAGTCCGGCCAGATCGGCGACGGCAAGATCTTTGTCGTGCCCTTGGAACACGTCGTGCGCATCCGCACCGGCGAAGCCGACAACGAGGCGCTGTAATGTTTGTGCGCGCCTCGCAAACCGAATCACACATCAACCGGAGAATGGGGACCCTGATGCTCCGTACACTGAAACACCCACGCCTTCTGATCGCATTGGTGACAGCGGGCGTCTTGGCGTTCTCGGCACTCACGCCGGCCTACGCGCAGCCGGAAACACCGCCGGCCGCACCAACGACGACGGAAGCAACACCGCCCGCGGCCGAAGCGCCCGCAACGCCGCCGGCCGAAGCCGCCCCGGCGCCCGCGGAAGCAACGCCTGCCGCGGCGGAAGCCGCACCTGCAGCGGTTCTCCCGGCTCACGCGGTGGCCCTTGCCCTCAACACCGGCGACACCGCTTGGATGCTCACCTCCACCGCACTCGTCCTCATGATGACGATCCCGGGCCTGGCGCTCTTCTACGGCGGCATGGTGCGTAAGAAGAATATTTTGGCAACGGCAACGCAGAGCTTCGCCATCACCGCGCTTATCACCGTGCTTTGGATGATCATCGGCTACTCGCTGGCCTTCACCAACGGCGGCGATAATCAAAGCTACATCGGTGGCTTTTCGCGGGTGATGCTCGCCGGCATGGGTATGACGGAGGCACATTCGCTCGCGGCGTCGATCCCCGAGTCGGTCTTCATGACCTTCCAGATGACCTTCGCGATCATCACGCCCGCTCTCATCACCGGCGCCTTCGCCGATCGCATGAAGTTCTCGGCGATGCTGATCTTCATGGGCCTGTGGCTGCTCCTCGTCTACGCGCCGATCGCGCATTGGGTCTGGGGCGGCGGCTTCATCGGCGGCATGGGTGTACTCGACTTCGCCGGCGGCACGGTCGTGCACTTGAACGCCGGTATCGCAGGCCTCGTCTGCGCCATCGTGCTGGGCAAACGCTCGGGCTACGGCCACGAGAACATGGCACCGCACAATCTGCTCTACGCGCTGATCGGCGCGTCGATGCTGTGGGTCGGCTGGTTCGGCTTCAACGCGGGTTCGGCGGTTGCAGCGAACGCACTTGCCGGCATAGCCATGGCGAACACGCAAATCGCAACCGCGGCGGCAGCACTGTCGTGGATGGCGATTGAATGGATCGTCATGAAGAAGCCCAGCGTACTGGGCCTTCTCTCGGGCGCCGTCGCAGGCCTCGTCGCGATCACGCCGGCCGCAGGCTTCGTCGATCCGTCGGGCAGTCTCTACATCGGCCTCATCGCCGGCGTCGTCTGCTTCGCGGCCTCGGTCTGGCTCAAGAAGGCGCTGGGCTACGATGACTCGCTCGATGCGTTCGGCGTGCACGGTGTCGGCGGCGCGACCGGCGCCATCCTCACCGGCGTCTTCGCGCTGTCCAGCATCAACAGCCTGGGCAAAGGCGCCATCGACGGCAACGCCGGTCAAATCTGGATCCAAATCCAGGGCCTTCTCTACGCCGGCATCTACTGCGCGATCGTCACTTTCATCATCCTGATGGCGCTGAAATACACCATCGGCATCCGCGTCACGAAGGAAGAGGAAATGGAAGGCCTCGACCTCTCGCAACACGGCGAAAGCATTCACTAGCGGATCGCACTCTCTCCCGATCCTAAAATGCAGGGCGCTCCGGGAAACCGGGGCGCCCTTCGCTTTTCGGAAAGGACCGACGCGCTTATACTGCGCGCATGTCCCGTTTCGACGCCCTGCCCGTCTCGCCGTTCACGCGGCTGAACAAACTTCTGGAAGGCGTCGCGCCCGGCGCGCCGCCCATCCACATGCACATCGGCGAACCGCAACACGCGGTGCCCGCCTTCGTCGGAGAGATCTTGGCGAAGCACACCGCCGACTTCGGCCGCTACCCGCCCATCATCGGCCCAGAGCCCTTGCGCAAAGCAATCGCTGCATGGCTGACGCGCCGCTATGCGCTGAGCGGAGGCGTCGACGCCGACCGCCACATCCTGCCGCTGGTCGGCACCCGCGAAGGATTGTTCAGCGCCGCCTTCGTCACCGTGCCGGAAGACAAACACGGCAAGAAGCCTGCGGTCCTGATCCCTAACCCGTTCTACCAATGCT
>JAEUMM010000228.1 GCA_016792645.1 Alphaproteobacteria bacterium
TTCAGCCGCACCATCGCCATCATTAATCCCGGCAGCGACTTATCGCATCCGGCGATCCCGACGATCGCGTCATAGCAATGCCCGCGCACGGTGAGTTCGACAGAGTCGGCGATCACCTCGCGGCTGACCAGCGACGACTTCATCCCCTGATGCCCCATCGCGATGCCGTCGGTGACGGTGATGGTGCAGAACTCGCGCGGCGTCCCGCCCGCTTCCTTGACGCCCGCCTTCACCGACTGCGCCTGCCGCATCAGCGCGATGTTGCACGGCGCCGCTTCGTTCCAGCATGAGACGACGCCGACGAACGGCCGCGCGATCTCCTCGGCCGTGAGGCCCATGGCGTAATAATACGAACGGTGCGGCGCGCGCGCCGGACCTTCGGTGACATGGCGGGAAGGCAATTTCGATTTATCGAAGGTGGTCATCTCGGACACTGCTGTTAAAGGGCGATGGAGAACCTATCGACTTGCGCGCGGTGCGAAGCAAGCAATCCCGCCGTGATCCCCATCGCTGGTAGCCGCCGGTCCGGAATCCACCAGCCGAAAACAGATGCAATCCGATCCGTCACACCGTCACATCCGCAGATTTGCGCCATTTCTGCCATCACGTATCCGTCACGCAGCCGTCACATGTGACGCCACTGGATCAGAACAAATATAGAACAATTCTGCCAAAAACGCAATCGAAGCCTCCTGCTGATAGTCTGAGATCAAGCGAGGAGAGACCCCATGGTCGCAACCGCACGCCGCATCATCGTCGGACTCGTTCTGACGCTGGTGTTGGGCACGCTCATTGGGTGGTGGTTGTCGAAACCGGCCACGCCGGACGCGTTCTACCTCACGCCGCCCAATCTTCCCGCCAAGCCCGGCACGCTCATTCGCACGGAGCGCTTCGCACGCGCCGTGCCGCAAGGCGCCATAGCCTGGCGCATCCTCTACACGACGACCGGCGCGAACGGCGCACAAACCGTCGCCAGCGCCATCGTCATGACATCCGGAGAGAGACAGGACGCGCCGCGCCCGATCGTGGCATGGGCGCACGGCACCACCGGCATCGCACCCGGCTGCGCGCCGTCGGTGCTGGCCGATCCGTTTCAGAACGTGCCGGCCGTCGACCAACTGATCCATGAAAAATGGATCTACGTCGCGACGGACTATGTCGGCCTCGGCACGAGCGGCGGCCACGCCTACCTCGTCGGCGAAGACGCCGCCCGCGCGGTGCTCGATTCCGTGCGCGCCGCGCGTCACATCAACGGGCTCAACGCCGCCGCGCAGACCGTCGTGTGGGGCCACTCGCAGGGCGGCCATTCAGCTTTATGGACGGGCATCCGCGCACCAACCTACGCACCCGACGTCAACGTCGCCGGCGTGGCGGCCCTCGCACCCGCCAGCGATCTGCCGACTCTTTTCACCGAGGGCAAGTCGTCGACCTTCGGCAAGATCGTCTCGGCCTATCTGACGACCGCCTACGCGAAGGCAATCCCCGGCATCGACATGCCCTCTTACGTCAGCCCGGGAACACAAGTGCTGGTCGACGACATCGCGGCGCGTTGCGCCGCCGGCGCGGCCGCGCTGTTCTCGGTCGCCGAGACGCTCCTCCTCCCGCGCGATGGCATCTTCATGCGCCCACCCGCCGAAGGACCGCTGGGCGCCGCGCTGCGCGCCAACACCCCGCGCGATCTCATCGAAGCGCCGGTCTTCATCGCACAGGGCGAATCCGACAACCTCGTCTTCCCGGATATCCAAGCCGCCTACGTCGTCGCGCAATGCGCCGCGGGTCAGTCGATCGACTACCGCACCTACACCGACGAGGACCACATCTCGCTCGTCGCGCCGGAGTCGCCGCTGACGGCCGACCTCGTCACATGGACACGCGAGCGCTTCCAAGGAGCGCCGGCGCCAAACGCCTGCCCACCCCTGCACGAGCACTAGCAGCCTCACGCCACGCGCGAAGCCCCGCCTTCAATCCGCGCAACCCACGCCGCAAAATCTCTCGCGAACCGCATCGGCTCTTCCCAATGCGGTGCATGGCCGATCCCTTCATAGGTCAGAAGCTCGGCATGCTTGAACGCGCGCAACAGCGTCTCCTGATCGGCCCGCGGGGAAAAGGCATCCTGATCGCCCCATACGATCAGCGCCGGCCCGGCGTATGACGTGCCGGTCAATGCGTAGTCACGCGCCATCAAGCCGGCGGTAGCGCTGCGAAAGACCCGCGCCGGAACCTTTTGCGTTTCGGCGACGACCATCGCCAGAAACGCATCCGGCACGGACGTCGCCAGCGTACTCATCTGAAATTCGCGCGCGAAGTCATAAGGAATTGTATCGCCGAGCGCGTCCACGGCCTTTCGCAATTCCTCAACGGCGGGGTTGTCGTGAAACGATGCAAACGCGCCGATGATCACGAGCGCCATCATACGCTCCGGATTTGCCTGCGCCACGCAGCGTGCCACCAGACTGCCCATCGAATGGCCGACGATGATCGCGCGCTCGATCTTCTGCGCGTCAAGAAAGGCAATCACGTCCGCCGCCATGTCCTCAGGCGCATAATGGCCCGCGGGCTTGCTCGACGCGCCATGCCCCCGCATCGTCACCGCAAAGGCGTGGAAGCGGCTGGGCAGCGCCTCCAGCACCGGCCCGTAGGACAAATGCGAGTCCGTGATCCCGTGGATGAAGACCACCGGCACGCCGGACGGATCGCCCCTCTCGGCATAAGTCAGGGTCTCACCGGTCGCCACCGCGACCGATCTACTGAAGATCGACATTGCTATCTCCATAATTCTTCCCCCCTCCCCGCAAGGGGGAGGGGAAATTGCTCACGCCGCGCGCTGCGCCATTCCGTTCTCGACACGCCGCAGCCACATCGAAAGGTCGGCCGAGAAGCGCACCGGCATCTCCCAATGCACCGCGTGCCCGGTACCGACGTACACGGACAGAACGGAGTTCTTCAGCCCGGTCCACAGCACCGTCTGGTCGTTGCGTGTGGCGAACGCATCTTTGTCGCCCCACACAATCAGCGCCGGCACCATGCTGCCCGAGGCGGCGAACGAACGATCATGCTCGATCAAGCCCGCAGTCGCCGCGCGCCAAACATAACCCGGCAGCTTCAAGCTTTCGTCGATCACCATCTCGAAGAACGCATCCGGCACCGGCGTCGCCAGCGTGCTGCGCTGGAAGTCGCGCACGAAGTCCTCAGGCACAGGTTCGCCCAGACAGTCGACGGCGTTCCACAACTCCTGCATCACCGGGCTGCTGCTCCACGCTGCGAGTGCGCCGATGAGCACGATGCCAAGCGTCCGCTGTGGTCGTGCGTGTACGAAGGTGCGGGCGACAAGACTGCCCATCGAGTGACCGACGATCACCGCACGCGCAATCCCGAGCGCATCCATGAACGCCTCAAGATCGGCGGCCAGGTCTTCGGGCCGATAATCATCGGCCGGCCGGCTGGCGTCGCCATGCCCGCGCTGTGTCACCGCAATGGCGTGCATCCGCTTCGGCAACGTCTCAAGCACCGGCTCGAACGACCTGTGCGAACCGCCAAGCCCGTGCACAAAGATGACGGGCACGCCCTTCGCGTCGCCGCTCTCGATGTACGGCAAAGTCACGCCGGTCGACACCGTCACGGTCTTCACATCGAATGCCATGTCACAAAACCACCGTATCTAAGCCGCGTGCGGCCGCTTCAATTTCTCGGCGCGCATCGCCCAAGCCTTGTTCACCGGACTCTCCGGCTTCGCAAGCAAGCGTTCCGCAATGAACGCATCCGCCAACGCACGATCGCCCAGCCGCACCGCGGCCTCCGTCATCGTCCACGAGAACATGTCGCGCTGCGCGTGACTGCCGCCGAAGCGGTTCGCACGCCCGCGTACCGGCAGCAGCAGCTCGATCGCCTGCGCATAGTCGCCGCGCCCGAACGCCGCGAAGGCCTCGCACGCCGGCACGCCCACCTCGCGCGACATCATCGCGTTGGTGCCAGAACCCGCCGCCGCGCGCTTCGCCGCCGCGATCAACCGCTTCTGCGCGTCTTCGCGACCCGCGCCGACGAACGCCATCATCGCGTGCACGTCGTTGAAGGCGTAGTACGCATGATCGACGCGCGTCTCCCACTTATCCGCCAGATCCTTCCAGCGGTCGCCGACATTGTGCCCGGTGAGCGCAAGCCGCCACAGCAATGCGGACCCGTCGAGCAACTCCAGCGCCTGGCCGAACCCGCCCGCCGATATGTTCTTGTCGTAGAGCATCAGCGCCGACGCGACTTCGTTCGCGTCGATGTGGAACAGCGCCTTGTGCCAAAAGATGTGGAACGCAAACAGGCTGTTCGGCGCCCAACTGTCGGCCCCCGCCGCCAAGAATTGCACGCCTTCTTTCGCGCGGCCCTGCATCTCCATCACGTGCGCCACCGCATGCACGGCCCAGCCGTCCTGCTTGTTCAGCGCGATGGCCTCGCGGCCACGCTCCTC
>JAEUMM010000235.1 GCA_016792645.1 Alphaproteobacteria bacterium
CACGGATTGATGGACGAGCGACGACTATCGGCGAAAATGAGCCTGATTGGCAGCGGCGGCCTGAGTGGCCGCTCTTGAGCGGCACTGCCGTCCGTCCCAGTATTGGCGAGCCGGAACGGTTGGTCCAAGATTGCCCCGTCCTATTGGCGAATAGACGCCTGCCAGGAAGCGATGTTGATGCGCTCGCCTGCACGCCAGCGACAGGATGGAGAACCATGGTCCGAATATTTGCCGTGCTTGGAGCGGCTGCATACTTCGCATGGGGCGTGCTCCACTTCTTGGCGGCCGCCAATTCATTTGAATTTGCCGCGACTATGGAGGCGGGGCTGACACAGGGCCGGCTCTTCCAAGGGGCGTTTTATGTCGCGATTTCTGCTGCCGTAGCTGTCGTTGTCGCGCTAGGATTCAACTGGAGGAACAGCCGGGCGGGGTATTGGGTCAACCTGCTCACGGTTTCCGCCGCGGATATCCCCTTCGTGCTTTTCATTGCGGCGCCTGGGCACATGACCGGGCCTGAGGCGGTGGTCGGGCCGACCTTGTGGTTGACGGGCGTTGCGCTCTCGACGCTCGCACTGTGGACGTCTCGACGAAATTGACCAGATGCAGAAAACGCTGGGCTCCTTGCCGCCTGCGCCCCCGCTAGAGATGCCTGATCGAAGGGGGCGAGGGGGCTAATGTCCGGCGCCGTCCGCCAGCGATTCCCAAAACGCGAATGACCGCCTCCGGCGATTTCCCGCCGTCGGGCTCCGGTTGCCTCTGCTGTCCGCACCCGGCAGTGGCCAGGCAGTTGTGCCTAGCGATTGGCCTTTGCGCGTAGCTGGTTGACGATCAATTCGACCGTATTTGCGATGACGTCCGGAATGCGTTCGAGCGGCAGTCCGTGGTCGTGCAGCGACCAGAAGGCGTCGGCGCCGGAGAGGTTGAGCAGCCCGCATCACGGCGACACGCCATAACGCAAATAGGTCTCGGCGATGGACTGATCCAAAGTCTTAGCCGCAGCAACGTCCGCCATGCCGCCCGCGCCGTCGCCGCGACGCATCTTGGCCAAGCCCCGGACATACAGTGACGACGCCGCTTTCGGGTTGATCTTCAGTGCGGCCGTGTTGTCGTCAATCGCGCCTTGATATCGCCCCATCCGGAAAAGCACGAACGCGCGGCTGTCCAAGGTCAGGCAGTCGTCGGGCTTTAGCTTCAGCGCTTCGTTGCAGTCGCGCAGTGCCGCTTTCAACTGGAGGCCGGCAACGGCACGCGTCCAGCAGCGCGCGTTCAAAGCGCGCGCATCGCGCGGCGTAATGCGCAGCGCCGCGCTTTGATCGGCGATGGCGCGTTCATACTGTCCGCTCTGCCGATAGGCAAAGGCGCGGTTCATCAACGCGTCGGAATCTTTCGGCGTGACTTTGATGTAGGCGTCGAAATCGACAATCGCCTCGTCGAATAGCCCCTTCACGTTGTGCGCCTGACCACGGTTGAAGAATGCGCCGCTAAGATGCGGATCCAGCGTCAGAGCTTTGTCCAGGTCCGTGAGCGCCTCGTCATACTGCGCCAGCGCGAAATGGGCGCTCCCTCTGTTGTTGTAGGCTTCGGCGTAATCGGGTTTGAGGGTGATGGCGCGATCGAGCGCCTCAATGGCAGCATCGTACATGCCGATGCTCAGAAAATCGCTCCCACGCGCGTTGAGGTCCTCCGCGCTCGTCCGGGTGGCGGAGTCCAACAGCGGGGGCACACGCCCGCATCGTCCCTCCTGCTTCTCGCGCGGTGTGCACATTTGTATGAGCGAGCCGCGCACCGGCACGGCGCTTGCGTCCGTAGCCGGTCTGAACGTGTATCGCGGCGCGCCGTCATCCGCCGAGGCTGCTTGCATGAGGCTAAGAGCAATGACGAGCATGCCGATACGCATGAGACCACCTATCGTTGGTTTGCAGCCCACGCCGGTCAAACGCCGGATGTCTTCGCCCGCGTCCGCGATGCTGAACCCGCAACACGCTGCCATTTGCCGAGCCGTTTGGCGTAAACCTTCTTCACCGCCGCCCAAGCGACGCGATGGGCGATCTCCTCCCGTCGCGTGCTGCTGCGGTAGCTCGCAAAGGCGTTGTTGAAGGCCGCGCGATAGATGTCTTGCGCGTGCACGGGTAGCGCATGGCGGATCGGTTCCGGCAGCGCCGCGTTGGAAGCATAGGGCATGGCGGTTTCCGTTGGTGGCCTCTGACCCGCAGCCTCAGCAAACACCCGCCGCCCGGCGAACAACTTGACCTATCGCAAGTTGCCCCGGCGCAAACCGTGGTTGTTTGGAAAGGCCCATTGGAAGGACACGCTATGATCGTTCGTCGCGGCAGTACATACCGCGATCGCGTCGAGGCCGGCCGAAAGCTCGCTGGCCTCCTGTCGGCGCACAAGGGCACGACCGCGGTCGTCTTTGCCCTCCCGCGCGGCGGCATTCCGGTTGCGATCGAGGTGGCGCGCGCGCTGTCGCTGCCGATCGACCTGCTTTACGTCAGAAAGCTCGGCGCACCGCTTCGGCCCGAACTCGCCGTCGGCGCCGTCGTCGACGGTCCCGATCCCGACATCGTGATCAACGAAGCCATTTCGCGCCGGCTGGGCGTGTCCAAGGAGGTGATCCGCGAACTCGCCAAGCATGAGCTCGAAGAAATCAAACGGCGAAAAGCTCACTATGGGCCCGAACTGCCGCCGCCGCTGAACCCGATCGGCCGCATCGCCATCGTCGTGGACGACGGCCTGGCGACCGGCGCCACCGTGCGCGCCGCCGTCCAGGCGCTCCGCCGCCGTGGCGCGACCCGCGTCATCGTCGCTGTGCCGGTCGCACCGACCGAGGCCGTCGCCGAGGTCGAAGCCGCCGGCGCCGATGTCGTCTGCCCGCTCGTCAGCGACGATTTTCGCGGCGTCGGCGAGTTCTATGGCGATTTCAGTCAGCTCTCCGATCAATACGTGCTAACGGAACTGCGTGCGTTTCACCGGGACGCCGAAAGCAGGTCCAAGTTTCGCTCGGTCGACTAGGGTTCATGTGCTTTTCGGCCGAAGCCAGTTTCCTCGCAGCCGCCGTCACAGGCGCCACCGGCATCGTCGCGCTAACTAGGGTTGGCAACGCGAGAGAAGTCCCGCTCGCCCTCATCCCGCTCGCCTTTGCGACGCAACAGCTGATGGAAGGCGGCTTGTGGCTGACGCTTCCGGTCGCGCCCGCAGGAGGCTTGTCGTCGTTCTTGACCCAGGCGTTTCTTGTTTATGGGCTGGCGTTCTGGCCCATCTTCGCACCGTTCGCGGCATGGTCGATCGAAACCGTGCCGCGCCGCCGCACGGCGATCGCGGTCTGCATGGCGCTGGGCGTTGCGCTGGCGGTGTACCTCACGACGACGGTGCTGACGGTGCAGCACACGTCCTGCATCAGCGGCGGACATATCCTCTACTCGGTCGAAACCGGATCGCCCTTGTCGTTGGGGCTTCTCTATTTGCTCGCGACCGGCGTTGCCCTCGCCATCTCCTCCCACCGTGCCGTGGCGCTGCTGGGAGCGATCGTCATCGTCGGCTCCGTGACGGCGCATTTCTTCTACTGGAACGCCTTCATCTCGGTGTGGTGTTTCTTCGCGGCCGCCGCCAGCGGTGTGATCCTCTTCCATTTCGAACGCGCGCGCATAGCCCGCCGCGCCGCAGCTTGAGCCAAGTCAATGCGGGAACCGGGACCGGGGCCTAAGAAGCGCACTGGGTCCAAACCGCAGAGGAGAATTGGCTCATGGCTGATGCTGCAACCAAACTGCCGTTGAAATCCGTCGATAAATCCGTCGACGAAAGAGCCGAAGGGCAGGCGTGGCGCCCGTTCAAATCGCTGCGCCAGGAAATTGACCGTCTCTTCGATGAATTCGACCATGGCTTCCGGCGCACGCCATTTCGCCGCTCGACGTTCGACGTGGAGCCCTTCTGGCACCGCGAACTTAGCTGGGGCGGCGTCCCCGCCGTCGACATCGCCGAGAAGGACAAGGCCTACGAAATCACCGCCGATCTGCCCGGCTTCGACGAAAAGAACGTGGAAGTGAAAGTCGCCAACGGCGGCATCACGATCAAAGGCGAGAAACGCGAAGAGAAAGAGGAAAAGCGCAAAGGCTATTACCTCCAAGAACGCCACTCCGGCTCGTTCGAACGCACGTTCCGCATCCCCGACGGCGTCGACAGCGACAAGATCGAAGCCCATTTCGCCAAGGGCGTCCTGACGCTAACGCTGCCTAAGAAGCCGGAAGCGCAAAAGCCGGAGAAGAAGGTCGAGATCAAGA
>JAEUMM010000253.1 GCA_016792645.1 Alphaproteobacteria bacterium
GCATCATCTTGAACTTGCCACCGTGGTGGCTCTCGATGTCCGTCTCGACCGAGCGCGTGATGAAGTGGTCGTGGCGGCGGCGGTAGGCGATGAGGTCGGCGATGGTGCCGACTTTCATGCCGTGAAGTTGGGCGAACTTCACGAGGTCCGGCAGACGGGCCATCGTGCCGTCGTCGTTCATCACTTCGCAGATCACGCCGGCGGGCACGAGGCCGGCGAGGCGCGAGATGTCGACGGCGGCTTCGGTGTGGCCGGCGCGGATGAGGACCCCGCCGCGGCGCGCGACCAGCGGAAAGACGTGGCCTGGGGTGACGATGTCGGCCTGGCCCTTGTTCGCGTCGATGGCGACGGAGATCGTGCGCGCGCGGTCGTGGGCGGAGATGCCGGTGGTGACGCCTTCTTTCGCTTCGATCGAGACGGTGAAGGCGGTTTGATGCTGCGTGCCGTTTTCGCGCGACATCATGGGCAGGTTCAGTTGCTGCGCGCGTTCCTGCGTGAGCGCGAGGCAGACGAGGCCGCGCGCGTGCTTGGCCATGAAGTTGATCGTTTCAGGCGTCGCCATTTGGGCGGGGATGATGACATCGCCTTCGTTCTCGCGATCCTCAGCGTCGACGAGGATGTACATGCGGCCGTTGCGTGCGTCTTCGATGATCTCCTCAGGCGTGGAGATGAAGTCGTGGAATTCGCCCTTGGTCATGCGAACTCCTTGAGGCGCGCCAGATAGCGCGCGAGCATGTCGATTTCGATGTTGATTTTGCTGCCGACCTTCACGTCGCCCCAGGTCGTGACCTTCATCGTGTGCGGGATGAGGTTGACGCCGAATGTCGTGCCGTCGACTTCGTTGACCGTCAGCGACGTGCCGTCGAGGCAGATCGAGCCCTTGGCTGCGATGAATTTCGCAAGCTGCTTTGGCGCGCGGATTTTTACGCGCGTCGAGTCGCCCTCGGGTTCGACCGCAATGACGTCGCCGACTCCATCAACGTGGCCGCTCACGATGTGGCCGCCGATTTCTTCGCCGACCTTCAGCGAACGTTCGAGATTGACCTTCGTGCCGACGATCCAGGCGCCCATGTTGGTTTTCGACAGCGTCTCTGCCGACGCCTCAACGGAGAACCAGGCGTCGCCTTCTTTGCCGCCTTTGGCGATCACAGTGAGGCATGGGCCCGAGCATGCGATCGAGGCGCCAATCGCGATGGTCGCGGGATCGTACGTGGTCGCGATCTTCAGGGTCGTGTCGCCGCGCTTTGCGATCAGATGAACGGCGCCGACGTCGGTGATAATTCCGGTGAACATGGGCAGAGTCTTAGTGGGCGCGGGCGTAAGTTTCCAGCACGTCCTCGCCGAGGCGTATTGTCTCTTCGCGCCGGAAACGCGGTAAAGACGCGAGTTCTCCCAAACTCAATGACCCCAGGGCGCTTATGCCTTCGCCCATGATGGCGGGTGCGCGGTACCAAAGAAGGTTGTCGACGAGATCGGCTTTGACGAGCGATGCCGCTAGGGTCGCGCCGCCTTCGACGAAGATTCTGGTGAGGCCACGTTGCGCGAGTATCTTCAGTGCGGCTGAAAGGTCGATACCGTTTTCCGCCGCGGGTACGTGGATGGCCTCGACGGCTTTTGCTCCGAGTGTAGCGGGTGCCTTCGTATTGGGCGCGGTTAGCATCCAGACAGGCTGCTTGTGCGCGGTGTTCGCCAGTTTGGATGTGGGCGACAGGCGTGCGTTGGTGTCGACGACGATGCGCACGATGCGGCCGGCGTTCATGCCCGGCAGGCGCGACGTCAGCTCGGGATCATCGGCGACTGCCGTACCTGCGCCGATCATGACCGCGTCAAATTGCGCGCGCAGGAGATGGACGTGCGCGCGGGCGCGTTCGCCGGTGATCCAGCGACTTGTGCCGTCAGAGAGCGCGATCTTGCCGTCCAGCGTGGTCGCGAGTTTGAGCGCAACCGTGGGGCGGTCTTTGGTGATGCGCGAGAGGAAGCCGGCGTTGACAGTGCGTGCTTCGTTGGCGCGGGTGCCGACGTCGACCGTGATGTTGGCGGCGCGCAGTATCGCGTGACCTTTGCCGGCGACGCGCGGATCGGGATCTTCAAGCGCGCTTACGACGCGCGAGACGCCAGCGGCGATGAGAGCTTCGGCGCAGGGCGGTGTTTTGCCGTGGTGGGCGCAGGGTTCAAGCGTGACGTAGGCAGTGGCGCCGCGTGCTGATTGGCCGGCGCGGTGGAGGGCTTCGGTTTCGGCGTGGGGGCGGCCGCCGTCTTGGGTCCAGCCGCGGCCGACGATGTTGCCGTCTTTGACGATCACGCAGCCGACCGCCGGGTTCGGCCAGACGCGGCCTAGGCCCCTGCGCGCCAAGTTGAGCGCGAGGGCCATGAAGCGGTCGTCATGTGCTTGCGTGCTGCGCGTGGCGTTACCCGCCCTTGCCGTCGCCGTCGTTCAGTTGGCCGATGATGTTCTCGAAGTCTTTCGCTTCGCGGAAGTTCTTGTAGACCGAAGCGAAGCGGACGTAGGCGACCGTATCGAGATTGCCCAGACCTTGCATCACCAACTCGCCGATGGTCGACGACGGGATTTCGGTTTCGCCGGAGCTTTCCAGACGGCGCACGATGCCGTTGACCATGCGTTCCACGCGTTCGGGTTCCACCGGGCGTTTGCGGATCGCGTGTTGAATGGAACGCATCAGCTTGTCTCTGTCGAAGGGCAGACGGCGTCCGCTCTTCTTGATGACAATCAAATCGCGCAGTTGGACGCGTTCGAACGTCGTGAAGCGCGCGCCGCAGGCAGGACAGACGCGGCGGCGGCGGATGGCGGCGTTGTCTTCGGTCGGGCGCGAGTCCTTAACTTGCGTATCGTCGTGTTGACAGAACGGGCATCTCATCGCTGCTAGTTCCCCATCGCCCCTACCCGGGCTTGTATCCACAGGCACCACAACCCACGACGGAACACAAGCATTTGCGCGCGTCGTGTTCAATCCCGCTATTACTATTGGGTACAGTTTCTGCCTATTTCGGCTGGCTGTTTCGGCAGGTAGCGTTAATGCCAACACCCGTTCGAATCCTCAGCGCGCGGGACGAGAACAATCAGAGTATTCGTGCAGGGCGGTCGCATGCAGGTGCCGATAACGGCGAACGTTCTTCTTGCTCGGCTGTTGCCGCCCGACCTTTTTCAACAACTCTCCAATGCTCCCTTTGGTCAGGAAGGGGCGTTTTCTTGGCTTGTGGTGATGACTACAAACAAAACATTCGTTGATTCTTGTGAGAACTTGCACAATATGGACAAGAGATTCGCCTCGCGCGGGTAAATCGCAGCATCTCGGCGCGAGCGGCCTTCATTTTTTGTGCTGTAATTTGAGGCTTTGCCCATGACCGACAACAAGCAAGACAACGGCAAGAGCACCGACAATCTGCTCCAACTGGCGACGGGGATCGTCTCTTCCTACGTCAGCCATAACCAAGTGCCGATGAGCGAAGTGCCGACGATCTTGAAGAGCATCCACTCGGTTCTGGCCGGCCTCACAAGCGGCGCGTCGGTCGACGGCTTGTCGTCGTCGAAGCCTGCAGTCCCGGTCAAGAAGTCGATCGGCGATGATTACATCATCTGCTTGGAAGACGGGAAGAAGCTCAAGATGTTGAAGCGGTATTTGCGCTCCAACTACAATATGAGCCCCGAGGAATATCGGGCGAAGTGGGGCTTGCCGCCGGACTATCCAATGGTGGCGCCGGCCTATGCCCGCCAGCGTTCGGACTTTGCGAAGAAGATCGGGCTTGGCCGCGTGCCGTCGAGCTCCGGCCGCGGACGGCGCAAGAAGGTCGCTTAGTCTCTTTTCGGTTTCGGTTTGGAAACGGCGGCGCTTTCGGGCGCCGCCGTTTTGTTTTGCTAGAGGCGGACCGTCAGCGACGCGTTGAACTCGTGGTTCTCGTAGCCGCCGTCGTAGCCGACGCGGATCGTCGTGTTGTCGTCGCCGAGGCGGGCATGTGCGCCGGTATCCTCCAGACAGAGGGGGCTGAGCGATGAATTACGCACGCGGTTAACGCGGGCGCGCCTCAGGCGTCGCCGTTCTTCTTGTGCAGAACGTAGTTCAGCTTCGATCGCGCCAGGCGTTCAAGGTCAGCGCGGGGCGCGGAGGCGGGGGCGACGAAGGAGACCTCGACGCCCGTCTGCTCGTCGATGGCCGTGACTTTTTGCGACGACCCGACGGTCGTCATTTCCAGGATGATGCGGCGCGATTCAGGCGGCACGTTTGATGTTGAGCCGCGACCAGGCGTCGTCCAAAGCGGCGACGAGCGCGCGCATCTTGTCGTCGTCGTGGAACGGCGACGGCGTGAGGCGCAGGCGTTCCGTGCCGCGCGGCACGGTCGGATAGTTGATCGGCTGGACGTAGATCGCGTGTTCTTCAAGCAGGTAATCCGTGACCTCCTTGCAGGACACGGGATTGCCGACGAGCAGGGGCACGATATGGCTGACCGACGGCATGACGGGAAGACCCGCCTCGCGCAGCAGCGCCTTCAGTCTCTCAGCGCGTTCCTGATGACGTTCGCGTTCGACCTGGCTTGACTTTAGGTGGCGAACGCTGGCCAGCGCACCGGCGGCGAGCACCGGCGGGATCGAGGTCGTAAAGATAAATCCAGGTGCAAACGAGCGCACGACATCGATGAACTTCGACGAGCCGGCGACGTAGCCGCCCATGATGCCGAAGCCCTTGGCGAGCGTGCCGTTGATGATGTCGACGTTCTGCATGACGCCGTCACGTTCCGCCACGCCGCCGCCGCGCGGGCCGTACATGCCGACGGCATGCACTTCGTCGAGATAGGTCAACGCGCCGAAACGCTTTGCCAGCGCACAGATTGCCCCGATCGGCGCGATGTCGCCGTCCATCGAGTAGACGGATTCGAAAGCGATGACCTTGGGCGCGCTCGGATCGGCACGCATCAGCAACTCTTCGAGATGCCGGACATCATTGTGGCGCCAAATCTGACGCTGCGCTTTGCCGCGGCGCATGCCCTCGATCATCGAGGCGTGGTTCAACTCGTCGGAGAAGATGATGCAGCCGGGGAGGACGTTGCCCAAGGTCGAGAGCGCTGCGTCGTTGGCGATGTAGCCTGACGTGAAGAGGAGCGAGGCTTCTTTGCGGTGCAGGTCGGCCAGCTCACGCTCCAGCTCCACGTGGAAGTGAGTGGTGCCGGAAATGTTCCGCGTGCCGCCGGAGCCCGCACCCGCCGTTTCCAATGCCGCGTGCATGGCGGCGATGACCTGCGGGCTTTGTCCCATGCCGAGGTAATCGTTCGAGCACCAGACGGTGATCGGCTTCTCGCCATGGACTGTGTGATGAGTCGCTTGAGGAAACGAACCGCAGCGACGCACGATATCGGCAAAGACGCGATATCGCCCTTCCCGCCTAACCTGTGCCAGCGTTTGAGAAAATTGGCTCTCGTAGTCCATCGCGAACCCAAATGCCGCGCCGGTTGGCGGCGCGGCTGATCATCACTTGGGTAGTAAAGCCTCGCGGACCAAGAGAAGCCAGTGCGTTTTGTCGCATGAAATCAGTTGCGAGTCTTTCGCAACTGATTGTCAGAGGCGGTAGCGAACCTGATCGAGCCAGAAACGCTCGAGACGTTGCAGCGCCTTATTCAGGACAGCGAACTCCGACGTCTGCAGGCCGCCGGCAGGCTCAACCAAATGGACGTGGCGATCGAAAAGACCTGCGACGATCTTGCGTATGTCCTTGCCCTTGTCGGTCAGGCTCACGCGCACGGACCGGCGATCGGCTTCCGAACGGACGTGGTTGATAAAACCGCCCTCGACAAGCTTTTTCAGATTGTACGAGACGTTCGAACCAAGATAGTGGCCGCGCGTGCGGAGTTCGCCCGCGGTCAATTCCTGTTCGCCGATGTTGAACAACAACAACGCTTGGACGCTGTTCACGTCGGGCTGGCCGACGCGTTCGAGTTCGTCCTTGATCACATCGAGCAGCTGACGATGCAGCCGTTCGACCAGATTGAGGCACTCAAGATAGCGCTGCTTGACGCCCTCTTGCTCGTGCGCTTCGCCCGCAACGCGTGCGGTTGCCGATACGCTCATGACGCGATCCTGCTTTCTACCCAGTTTCCCAAGGACGCAGGTTAGAGGCGCGGCGCTAAAATTCGCTTAAATACTAAGGCAAACGCGAGGTTAAGCCTGCGGTTGTCCGCGCAAAAGCTGAATGATTCCGGAGAAATCGCGTCCGCCCGCACCTGCCGACTCGAACAGGGTGTAGAGCGCGGCAGCTTGCGCGCCGAGCGGCGTTGCGGCGCCCGACGACTGCGCCGCCGCCTGTGCGAGCTTCAGATCCTTCAGCATCATCGCCGCCGTGAAGCCTGCTTGATAGTTGCGGTTGGCAGGCGATGCAGGGACGGGGCCCGGCACCGGGCAATAGCTTGTCAAGCTCCAGCATTGACCAGAGGCGGTGGACGAAATCTTGAACAAGGTCTCGTGGTCGAGGCCCAGTTTCTCGGCGAGGACGAAGGCTTCGCAGGTGCCGATCATCGAGATGGCGAGCAGCATGTTGTTGCAGATCTTCGCCGCCTGCCCGTTGCCGGCGCCGCCGGCGTGGAAAATGTTCTTGCCCATTTTTTCGAGAATGGGTTTGGCGCGCTGGAACGCCGTGTCTTCGCCGCCGACCATGAATGTAAGCGTGCCGCCCGCTGCGCCGCCGACGCCGCCCGACACCGGCGCGTCCAGAAAATCCATGCGCGCAGCTTTTGCCGCCGCGTACACATCGCGCGCTGTCGCCACGTCGATTGTGGATGAGTCGATGAACAGCGTTCCCGGTTTCGCTGTCTTCAACAATCCTTGATCGCCGAGATAGACCTGTCGGACGTGTTGGCCCGCCGGAAGCATGGTCACAATCGCTTCCGCGTCGGAGGCTGCAGCGTTCGCCGACGCCGCGCCTTGTGCGCCGGCCGCGACGGCGCGCTCGACTGCGGGCTTCGACATGTCGAATGCCGCAACACTGTGTCCGGCTTTGACGAGATTGGCGGCCATCGGGCCACCCATGTTTCCGAGACCGATGAATCCGATGCGCATCCGTTGCCTCCTCACTGTCTTTCTTGTCAGGTCGTGCTTAGATGGTGAAACTCGTATGGCGTCTGCTGCGATGCAGCAAGCTTAGTTCCCTCTCGTCTCACGCGATTCCGATGAAGCAGCGACTGGCTCTGAAAAATATCCTGGAACGTGTGGAACGGGTGTGGAACGACGCGCGCGCTGTGCGTGACATCCCCCGCCGCACGGACATCGATCCGATTCAGTTGGGAAGCGCGCTGCCGCACATCACGCTCCTCGATGTCGTTCCCGGCGATCCCATCGATTTTCGCTATCGCATCCTCGGGCAGCAGTTGATCAAAGGCTATGGCTTCGACTTGACCGGGCACCAGCACCGCGCCGTCGCCGACAAGTCCATGATGGCTTGGCCGTTCTACGACGTTTACGTCGCGTGCGTCACTTCCAAACAGTCGCAACCGGTTGAGATCCGCACCCGCAACCGCTTGCAACTCCCCGTGCATGTGAAGGGGACTGTTTGGCCGTTATCGGAAGATGGCGTCGCCATCACCGGGCTTTTGGGCGCCGCGATGTATTTCGTGCCGCTGGAGGTCGTCTAGTTTGAACGCGATCCGACATGCGGCGAGGCGCGTCGGCGACCTTCGCTCATGAAGCCCCAGCTCACGGTTGACGCGCTTTTCCGGCAGGTTGAAGAGGCGTGGCGCGACGCTTCGGCCGGACGCGCGACGGCGCGCCGCGGGGACATCAGTCCGGCGAAGCTGAAGTCGGCGTTGCCTTACGTGTCGTTGGTTGACGTTGTCCCCGGTGACCCCATCGACTTTCGCTACCGGCTGCTCGGGCAGCGCATCATCGACGGTTTCGGACGCAATATCACCGGCGGGCTGCATTCGCAGCATGCGGACCGAACGTCGCCGATCTGGCCGTTCTACGACGCGTATCGCAAGTGCGTGGCGACGGGCTTGCCGCAAGATATCGACCACGCCTTCCGCAACACAAACGGCGTCAAGGTGCGGATGCAGGCGCACGTGTGGCCGCTGTCCGACGACGGCGACGGCGACGGGGTGACGGGACTCTTGGGCGCCGGCATGTTCCTGGCGCCGGACGCGACCTAGTCCAAGCGAAGATCGCCTGACGGCAGCGGTGCAAAATAGGCGTCGACGTCTTTCTCACCGACGCCGCCGAGCGATGGCGGCGACCACTTCGGTGCGTTGTCTTTCTCCACGATGACCGCGCGGACGCCTTCGTAGAAATCGTGGCCGCGCATGAAGCGATTGGTCAGCCGGAATTCCAAGCGCATGCACTCCTCGAACCCCAAGCGGCGCCCTTCGCGAATTTGGCGAAAGGTGACCTTCAGGCTTGTCGGCGATTTGGTCTTCAGGCTCTTCAGCGTTTCAGCCGCAAAGAGGGAGGTGCCGCTTTCGAGGGACGCGAAGATTGCTTCGACCGAGTCGTGCGAGAAGTGGCCATCGATCCATTGTTGAAGGCCCTCGATCTTCGACTTGTTGTCGGGCGTGACGGCGAAACGCGCGAGCGTGCGTTCGTAGGTGTGATCGCCTTCGGCGAGTTCTTTGATCAGTTCTTCGTGCTTGGCTGCCGGGACGATGTGGCTTGCGACGCCGGCGTATTTCGCGTCGACCACGTCGAGACGGGAACCGGTGAGGCCCAGATACATGCCAAGTTCGCCGCCCAGGCGCGGCAGGAAGAACGTGCCGCCGACGTCGGGGAAGAGGCCGATGCCGGTTTCGGGCATCGCGAACATCGTGCCCTCGCCGCAGACGCGCGCGACGCCGTGGACCGAAACGCCGACGCCGCCGCCCATGACGATGCCGTTGATGAGCGCGATGTAGGGCTTCGGGTAGCGCTTGATCAGCGTGTTGAGGCGGTATTCGTGGGCGTAGAAGTCGATGACGTAGGGCGTACCGGCCTTGCCTGAATCGTGTAGCGCGCGGATGTCGCCGCCGGCACAGAAGGCGCGCTCGCCTGCGCCTTTGACGATGACGATTTCGACCTGATCGTCGGTGCGCCACGCTACAAGTTGCGGGTGCATCGCGTCGACCATCGCGAGCGTCAGCGCGTTCAACGCCTTCGGGCGGTTCAGCGTGATGATGCCGGCGCGACCGCGTTTTTCGAACAGGACTTCGTCCATCGTCGATCCTTAGTTCTCGGGGACACGGATGAGGCGCGAGGGCCAAACGCCGCTGAGAAGGCCAAGCCCGTAGGCCCACGGCACCCATCCTGCGAAGAGGCGCGCCTGTGCTTCCGTCATGGTGGGGAAGACGTTGTCAATCCAGAGGACGACCATCGCGTCGGCGATGAGGCCCGCGGCGCAGATGAGCACCGCCGCCGCAGCACGCGCGCCGGGTGGCGTCTGGAACGTGGCGAAGAAGAACCAGCCGATAGCGTAGACGAGCGGCGCGGTCAGAACGAAAACGCTGACGGTCCAGATCGTGCTTTCCGGGACGAAGACGAGGTCGCCCGCCCAGCGGATAATGAGCGTGGCTTCCAGCCAGATGAAAAGACCGTACGCGATCGCCCACGCAGCGGTGTGGTGGCGGATCGTCATTGTCTATTGCCGAGTGAGTTCGCGCGCGATGATGACGCGCATGATTTCGTTGGTGCCTTCGAGGATTTGATGGACGCGCAGGTCGCGAACGTGGCGCTCGAGCGGGAAGTCTTTCAGGTAGCCGTAGCCGCCGTGCAGTTGAAGCGCGTCGTTGGCGATCTTCGAGGCGTTGTCGCTGGCGAAGCGTTTGGCCATCGCGCAGAGCATGGTCGCGCGCGGGTCGCGGCGATCTAAGGCGGCGGCGGCGTTCCAGATCATGAGGCG